>DASYLQ010000651.1:0-7887 GCA_036009485.1 Janthinobacterium sp. | reverse complement strand
GGCACCTTGAAGCGCGAACCGTCTTCCTGCAATTGGCCGTCGAGCTGAAACTTGACTATCTTGCCGGGCAACAGACCGAGACAAGCCGTGTCGCCTTCCTCGCTGCGCTCGAACAGCATTTGCTCGCCGACGCAGACGCCCATCAGCGGCTTGCTGGCGGCGGCGCGCAGCAGCGCCGCCTCGACGCCGGATTCGCGCAGGCTGCGCATGCAGTCGCGCATCGCGCCCTGGCCCGGCAAGACGATGCGGTCGGCGCCGTCGATATCGCTGGCCGCGCCGGAAATGAGGACCTCGGCCTCCGGCGCGACGGCGCGCAAGGCTTGCGCTACGGAGCGCAGATTACCCATGCCGTAGTCAACCACAACAATTTTATTCATAGTGCCCATCAAACTGGAAGATCTTGGACGGACCGCGAGCGGTCCAGGCTGTATCTGAAGTTGTATCTTGAAGCTGTATCTTGAAGCTGTATCTTGAAACGGTCGTGCCAGTCTTACAGGCTGCCCTTGGTCGATGGAATCGTGCCGGCGGCGCGCTCGTCCAGCTCGGCGGCCATGCGCAAGGCGCGGCCGAAGGCCTTGAACACGGTCTCGCATTGATGGTGGGCATTGGTGCCACGCAAATTATCGATATGCAGGGTGACCTGGGCGTGATTCACGAAGCCGCGGAAAAATTCCAGCGTCAGGTCGACGTCGAAACCGGCGATCATCGCGCGGGTAAACGGGATGTGGTATTCGATGCCGGGCCGGCCGGAAAAATCCAGCACCACGCGTGACAGCGCCTCGTCCAGCGGCACGTAGGCGTGGCCGTAGCGGCGTATGCCTTTCCTGTCGCCGATCGCCTTCGCCACCGCCATGCCCAGCGTGATGCCGACGTCTTCCACCGTGTGGTGGTTATCGATGTGCACGTCGCCGCTGGCTTCGATCTCCAGGTCGATCAAGCCGTGGCGGGCGATCTGGTCGAGCATATGGTCGAGGAAGGGCACGCCGGTATTCAGCTTTTGCACGCCGGTGCCGTCGAGGTTGATGGCGACGCGGACTTGCGTTTCGTTGGTGTTGCGCGTGATTTCTGCGGTGCGGTTCATGGGAGGCTCTGGCGATGATTAGTATTTCTTGTGGCCGCCGCGCTTTGAATAAACGCGGCGCTCACCTGGATCGGTTGTTGCTCAAGCCGTCAGCGAAGCTTTCAAGGCTTCGAAAAACACGGAATTTTCTTCCGGCGTGCTGACCGTAATGCGCAGACAATTGTTCAGCACAGGGTGCATTTTACTCATATTTTTGACTAATACCCGGTGCGCGATGAGTTTCTCATTGGCATAGTCGGAATCCGGCACGCGAATCAGAATAAAATTCGCCGCCGACGGGAACACTTCGACGCCCGGCAAGGCGGCCAGGCGCGCCATCAGCTCGCTGCGCGCGGCGTTCAGCAGCCCGGCCTGGCGCTCCAGCACGTCGAGGTGGTCGAGCGCGAATTCGGCCGCGGCCTGGGTCATCACATTGATGTTGTAAGGAGGCCGCACTTTCTCGAATTGTTCCAGCAATTGCGGCGCCGCCGACAGGTAGCCGAGGCGGATGCCGGCCAGGCCCAGCTTGGACAGGGTGCGCATGACCACCAGGTTTTCAAACTCGGGCAGGCGCGGCATGAAACTCTGGCGCGCGAACGGTTCATAGGCTTCGTCGACGACGGCGATGCCGCCGTCGCCCAGCGCGGCGATGATCCGCTCGATGTCGCCGCTGTCGAACAGGTTGCCGGTCGGGTTGTTCGGATAGGCCAGGAAGACCACGGCCGGCTTGTGCTCGGCGATGGCGGCCAGCATGGCCGGCAAGTCGAGGCTGAAGTCGGCCTGCAGCGGCACACCGACGAAATCCATGCCGGCCAATTTCGCCGCGCGGGCGAACATCACAAAGGCCGGCACCGGCGCCAGCATGACGGCGCGGCGCTCTTGCTGCGCGGTGGCCATGGCGATCAGGGAAATCAATTCGTTGGAGCCGTTGCCGAGGATGACGCCGTAGCCTTCGGGCACGCCGAGGCGGGTGCAAATCCTTTGCGTCAGCGTGGAATAGGACTCCGGATAGCGGTTCAGCATCACGTCGGCCAGGCGCAGCCCCAGTTCGCGGCGCAATGCCTCGGGCAGCGGATACGGGTTTTCCATCGAGTCCAGCTTGACGTAGCCGCTGGCGTCCGGCACCGCGTAGGCGCCGATGGCGCGCACGTCGGCGCGGATCGTGTTGGCGATCAGTTTATCGAGGAAGGACATATGGCGTGGGCTCCTGGTGGACGTAGCTTGGATGGCTTGGGCGGGATGGCGTCGATGCCGGCTGCGGCTAGGCCGGTTCTTCGGCCGGCGTCTTCGCGGCCGTCCGGGCGCGCGGCTTTTTTTTCGCCGCCGCTTTCTCCGGCTTGGACGGCGCCGCCGCGGCCGATGCCAGCGCCGCCAGGCGGGCCTGGATGATGTCGCAATAGGCCGGATTCAATTCGAAGCCGACGAACTTGCGGCCGCAGCGGCGCGCCGCCAGCGCGGTGGTGCCGCTGCCCATGAACGGGTCGAGCACCACGCCGCCCGGCGGGCAAGACGCCTTCAGCATGCGCTCGATGATTTCCAGCGGCTTCTGGGTCGGATGGTCGGCCCGCTCCGGATGTTCCTTGTGCAGGCGCGACACGCTCCACACATCCTTCGGGTTGTAGCCGATTTCCAGCCATTTGGCGCCGACGAAGATCGAGCGCGACCGGGCTTTTTTCGTTTCGGCGTCGTAGGCGATGCGCACGGCGTCGAGGTCGAAATAATAATCCTTGCGGGCGACGAAAAAGCCGATGGTGTCGTGCACCGAAGAGTAGCTGCGCACGCTGCCGCCCATCGACGGCACGCGGCGGTCCCAGACGATCTCGTTCATCATCGTCAGGCGCTGCTTGAGCATGACGAAGATCTCCGGCGCGAAGCGCCAGGTGAGGAAGATATACAGGCTGCCGTTCGGCTTCAGCTTGGGCAGCGCGGCGTCGATCCATTGCTCGGTCCAGCGCAGGTATTCGGCCACCGTCTGCTGGTCGGAAGCGTTGCCGTAGTCCTTGCCCAGGTTATAGGGCGGGTCGGTCAGGATCAGGTCGACGGACGCGTCCGGGATGCGCGCCAGGCCGGCCAGCGCATCCTCGTTGAAGACCTGGTCGAGCCAGCCGGCGCCGGCGCTGCTGGCGGGGTTCATGGCGCCGGTTTTAAACGCAGCTCGGCGCTGCGCGCATGCGCCTGCAAGCCCTCGCCATAGGCCAGTTCCGCCGCCACCCTGCCCAGCGTTTGCGCGCCGGCTTCGCTGACGTGGATGATCGACGAGCGCTTCTGGAAATCGTAGACCCCCAGCGGCGAGGAAAAGCGTGCCGTGCGCGAGGTCGGCAGCACGTGGTTCGGGCCGCAGCAATAGTCGCCCAGCGCCTCGGACGAAAAGCGCCCGAGGAACATGGCGCCGGCGTGGCGGATCTGCCCGGCCCACTGCTGCGGCTCCTCGGCCGAGATTTCCAGGTGCTCGGCGGCGATCGCATTGGCGATGGCGCAAGCCTCGGCCATGTGCGCCACTTTCACCAGGGCGCCGCGGTCGGTGAGCGAGGTGCGGATGGTGTCATGCCGCGGCAGCGTCGGCAGCAGCTTGTTGATACTGTCCTCGACCCGGGCGATATAGCCGGCGTCGGGGCACAGCAGGATGGCTTGCGCCAGTTCGTCGTGCTCGGCCTGCGAAAACAGGTCCATCGCCACCCAGTCCGGATCGGTCGTGCCGTCGCAGATGATGAGGATTTCCGACGGCCCGGCGATCATGTCGATGCCGACGGTGCCGAAGACGCGGCGCTTGGCGGCGGCCACATAGGCATTGCCGGGGCCGACGATCTTGTCGACCGCGGCGATGCTTTCGGTGCCGTAGGCCAGCGCGCCGACCGCCTGCGCGCCGCCGATGGTGATGACGCGGGTGACGCCGGCGATGGCGGCGGCGGCCAGCACCATCCGGTTCTTCACGCCGTCCGGGGTCGGCACCACCATGACGATCTCGCCGACGCCGGCCACCTGCGCCGGGATGGCGTTCATCAGCACCGACGAGGGATACGCCGCCTTGCCGCCGGGGACATAGATGCCGACCCGGTCCAGCGGCGTGATCTTCTGGCCCAGCACCGTGCCGTCCGGCTCGGTGTAGCTGAAGCCGGCCAGCTCCTGCTTCTGGCGTTCGTGGAAGACGCGGATGCGCTGCGCCGCCGTGTGCAGCGCCGCGCGCTGCGCCGCCGGCAGGCTGTCCAGCGCCGCCTGCAGCTCCGGCTGGGCAATATCGAAGTGGGCCATGGCGGCCGCGCCGCCGGGAATGCGGTCGAAACGGTTGGTGTATTCCAGCACGGCGGCGTCGCCGCGCGCCCTGACGTCGGCCAGGATGGCGGCCACCGCCTGCTCGATCGCTGCGTCGGTGCTCGCCTCGAAGGCGAGAAGGGCGTCCAGCGCTTCCTGGAAATCGGGCTGGCTGGAATCGAGCTTGCGGATCTGTATCGGCGTCATGGGAGGATAGCGGTAGGTGGAGATTGGCGTGGCGCAGGCTTGGCGCGGCTTGGCATAATCTTAGCGTTGCGTTTTCGAGGCGCGCTCGAAGGCTTCGATGATCGGTTGCAGGCGTTCGCGCTTGAGTTTCAGCGCCGCCTGGTTGACCACCAGGCGCGAGGAAATGTCCATGATGTGCTCGACCTCGACCAGGTTGTTGGCGCGCAGCGTGTTGCCGGTGCTGACGACGTCGACGATGGCGTCCGACAGGCCGACCAGCGGCGCCAGCTCCATCGAGCCATACAGCTTGATCAAGTCGACGTGCACGCCCTTGGCGGCGAAATGCTCGCGCGCCGTCTGCACGAACTTGGTCGCCACGCGCAGGCGCGCGCCCTGGCGCACCGCGCTGGCATAGTCGAAGCCGGCCTGCACGGCGACCGCCATGCGGCAGGCGGCGATGTTCAGGTCGATCGGCTGGTAGAGCCCTTCGCCGCCGTGTTCCAGCAGCACGTCCTTGCCGGCCACGCCAAAATCGGCGGCGCCGTATTCGACATAGGTCGGCACGTCGGAGGCGCGGACGATGATGACGCGCACGTCCGGATCGTTGGTGGCCAGGATCAGCTTGCGCGAGGTTTCCGGGTTTTCGGTGACGACGATGCCGGCCGCTTCCAGCAGCGGCAAGGTGTCGTCGAAAATGCGCCCCTTCGACAGCGCCAGGATCAGTTGCGAGGATTGCTGGAACTGCGCAGCGCGGTGCAAAACGTTCATGGTGTCATCGTCTTATTTAATGCGCTGTACATTCGCGCCGACCGCCGACAGCTTCACTTCCATGCGGTCGTAGCCGCGGTCGAGGTGATAGATGCGGTCGATCAGGGTCTCGCCTTCGGCCGCCATGGCGGCGATGACCAGCGAGGCGGAGGCGCGCAAATCGGTCGCCATCACCGGCGCGCCGCGCAGGCGCGGGACGCCGTCGATGATGGCCGTGTTGCCCTCGATCTGGATGGCGGCGCCGAGGCGGTTCATCTCTTGCACGTGCATGAAGCGGTTTTCGAAGATGGTTTCGGTGACGCGGCTGGGGCCGGTGGCGATTGTGTTCACCGCCATGAACTGGGCCTGCATGTCGGTCGGGAAGCCCGGGTATTCGGTGGTGCGGAAACTGACCGCGTTCGGCCGCGACGACATCTGGGCGCGGATCCAGTCCGGCCCGGAGGTCAAGGTCAGGCCCATCGCGCGCAGCTTGTCGAGGGCGGCGTCGAGGATGTCGGTGCGGGTATTTTTAAGCGTGACGTCGCCGCCGGCGGCGGCCACCGCGCACAGGAAGGTGCCGGTCTCGATGCGGTCGGCGATCACCGCGTGGCTGGCGCCGTGCAGTTCGGCCACACCCTGGATCACCAGGCGGTCGCTGCCGATGCCCTCGATCCTGGCGCCCATGGCCACCAGCAGGTGGGCCAGGTCGGTCACTTCCGGCTCGCGCGCGGCGTTTTCCAGGACGGTTTCGCCCTCGGCCAGGGTGGCCGCCATCAGCAGGTTCTCGGTGCCGGTGACGGTGATCATGTCGGTGACGATGCGCGCGCCCTTGAGCTTCTTGCACCTGGCGTAGATATAGCCGGCGTCGATCCAGACTTCGGCGCCGAGCGCCTGCATGCCCTTGATGTGCTGGTCGACCGGGCGCGAGCCGATGGCGCAGCCGCCCGGCAGCGAGACCTTGGCTTCGCCGAAGCGCGCCAGCAGGGGGCCCAGCACGAGGATGGAAGCGCGCATGGTCTTGACCAGTTCGTACGGCGCTTCCAGCTTGTCGATGGCGCCGCCGTTGAGGATCAAGCGCTCGCCTTCCTGGCGCACCTTCAGGCCGGTCTGGCCCAGCAGCTTGAGCATCGTGGCGACGTCGTGCAGCTGCGGCACATTGCCCAGGTCGACGTCGCCGGAGGTCAGCAGGCCGGCGCACAGGATGGGCAGGGCGGCGTTCTTCGCGCCGGAGATGGCGATGTCGCCGTTCAGGCGCCGGCCACCCTGGATCAGGAGCTTGTCCATGCTTATCCTTGGTATTCGTCGGGCGTCAGGGTTTTCATCGACAAGGCGTGGATCTCTTCGCGCATGCGCTCGCCGAGGGCGGCGTACACCAGCTGGTGGCGCTGGATCGGGCGCTTGCCGGCGAAGGCGGGCGAGACAATGAGCGCGCTGAAGTGCTGGCCGTCGCCTTCCACTTCCAGGTGGGTGCATTCGAGTCCGGCGGCGATGTAGCCGTGTATCAGTTCGGGTGTGGTCGACACGATTTTTCCTTGGTGCTTGAGCTTAAGGGAGCTGAATAAGGCAGCTTAAATAAATGAGCTTAAATAAATGAGCTGAATAAGCGGCGTACATCCTGGTTCTTAATGGCGCAGGCGGTAGCCGCTTTTCAGCAGGCGGATCGACAGCAGCGCCAGCACGACCAGGAAGCCGCCGACGATGGCCACGCTGATTAGCGGATCGACATCGGACTGGCCGAAAAAGCCGTAACGAAAGCCATCTATCATATAAAAGAATGGATTGAAACGCGAGACCGTTTGCCACACCGGCGGCAGCGATTTGATCGAATAGAATACGCCGGACAGGAAGGTGGCCGGCATGATCAGGAAATTTTGGAAGGCCGCCAGTTGGTCGAATTTCTCGGCCCAGATACCGGCGATCAAGCCCATCGTGCCGAGGATGGCGGCGCCGAGCATGGCGAAGGCGATGATCCACAGCGGGGCGACAAAACTCAGCTGGGCCCACCAGGCGGTGATCAGCAAGACGCCCAGGCCGACCGCCAGGCCGCGCACCACGGCTGCCAGGACATAGGCGGAAAAGATTTCCCAGTGCGACAAGGGGGTCAGCAAGATGAACACCAGGTTGCCGGTGATCTTGGACTGGATCAGCGAGGACGAGGAATTGGCGAAGGCGTTTTGCAGCACGCTCATCATGACCAGGCCCGGGATCAGGAAGGCGGTGTAGCGCACGCCCTCATACACCTGCACGCGGCTGTCGAGCGCGTGGCCGAACACCAGCAGGTAGAGCATGGCCGTCAGCACCGGCGCGGCGACGGTCTGGGTCGCCACTTTCCAGAAGCGCAGCGATTCCTTGTAGACCAGGGTACGGAAACCTATGGAGAAAAAACTCATACGACACCTTTGTCCATGATCTGCAAGAAGATATCTTCCAGATCAGCTTGTTGCAATTGCATTTCATCGATTTCGGCGCCGCTCTGGCGCAGGCGCGCCAGGATTTGCTCGACTTCGGCGTATTCATTCACGCGCAGGCTGAATTGCTTGCCCTGCGGGGTTTCTTCCGGATGCGTCAGCAAGTGGCGCAAGTCCACCGGCAAGACGCCATCCTTCAGGTGTACCATGAGTTGCGAACCGGAAATGCGACGGATC
>DASYLQ010000650.1:0-6162 GCA_036009485.1 Janthinobacterium sp. | reverse complement strand
GCCAAAGAACGGAATATTGATGCTACCTGAGATACCTATATTTATAGTCCACGGCCCTAACGGATCAACGTAACCATATGCACGACGGCAGCGTGCCGACACTGGAAGATGCGGTTGAGCAGGAACTTTATTACCGAAGTGTGGAGTCCGGGCAGCCTTTGATACTTACGCCCAGGGAAAAGAACGACCTGGTAGAATTCTTGAGGTCATTAAGCAGCCAGTAAATGACACAACGATCCTAGCGGGAACAACGCCGCAATGAGCGGCGATGCTGGCTTGGCCGGTTCCCGCATTAAAGTACCCGTTCAAAGAGGCGGCAAAATTCTCAGGCATCCTGCCGAACCCAGGCTGTCCCAGAGCCCCGCCGGGCTTGCGCCGTTCTGCTGGAACAAGGGGGAGAAGTCCCGGTATGCATCCCCGGCTGCGGGTGCAACGGGAAGCGGCTTGCCAAACGCCGGCGCGCCCGGCCCGACTGCGCAGGCAACGCTATCGGCCGGCGCGTATGCCGCCTGCGCCTGCGGCGCCGGAGCAGCCGCGCCGCCGCGCGGCGCAGGCGCCACGAGCACGGCCGCAATGAGCAGCGCGATACCCATGACGAACACATCACCGCCCCTGCGCGAACGCCGGGCTTGGGCCAGGGCCAGCGCCAGCGCGCTCACGACAGGCTCCCGCAAGCGCCCGGCGCCGCAGCGCGGCGGGCCTTGGAAAGCGTCGGGAAAATGTACGGTCGGGATGGCATGAATGCGGCGTCATCGACGCCTGCCGCTGAAGTGCGCATATTGTCGTCTCCATCTAGAATATTTTTATAGGCATCCAAGGCCGGCCCCGGCTACCGCAGCCCGGGGATGAACCGATATTAGCTGTAAAATTCTTAAAGAAATGCGCACTTTGTAACAAGATGAATAATCAATCTTCAAACCGGGGGCAAACCGGCTGGCCCGTCCGGCGCCTCGATGGCGGTTTGCGGCCGCCGATCTGGTATATTTGCCCACCATTCACGCGCCGGCCCAGGCAAGGTTCAGGCAAGGTCCGGGCCCCGCCCATCAAAGGCATCAAAGATATCCATGAACTGTCGTGAACACTGCGGCGCCTGCTGCATCGCTCCTTCGATTACGAGTCCGATTCCAGGGATGCCTGACGGGAAGCCTGCGGGTGTCAGATGTGTCCAGCTTTCGGACGACAACGGCTGCCGCATCTTTGGCAAGCCAGAACGGCCGGCGTTCTGCGCAGGGCTGCAGCCGTCGGAGGCGATGTGCGGTTCCAGCCGAGAACAAGCCATCCGCTGGCTGAATGAATTGGAGATAGCGACCGCCCCGGGTTAACTGAAGGGCGCGGCAGCGGCGCTATAGCAGATCAAGCGGAATTTTCAGATAGCGCACGCCATTGTCTTCCGCGCTGGGCAAGGAGCCGCCGCGCAGGTTGACCTGGATGGAAGGCAGCATCAGCGCCGGCAAGTCCAGCGTGGTGTCGCGCCGCGTGCGCGTGACGATAAATTCGGCCTCGCCGATGCCGTCGCGCACGTGGATGTTGTACTTGCGTTGCTCCCCAACACTCGATTCGCAAGAGACGGGGCGCGGCGGCTTGCCCTCTGAATTTGCGGGAGGGTAATCGTGGCAGACGAACAGCCGCGTCTCCGGCGCCAGGCTGAGTATGCGCTGGATCGAGCGATACAACATCAAGGCGCTGCCGCCGGGGAAATCGCAGCGCGCGCTGCCTACATCGGGCATCATCATCGTGTCGCCCACGAATACCGCATCGCTGCCGATACGGTAGGCGATGTCGGCCGGCGTGTGGCCCGGCACTTGCATGGCGACCGCCGGCAGCGCGCCGATCTGGAACGCCTCGTCGGCGCCGAACAGATGGTCGAACTGGGCCCCGTCCAGGCGAAATTCCGGTTCAAAATTGAAGGTGTGGCGGAAGGCTTGCTGAACTTCGGTAATGCGTGCGCTGATGGCGATCTTGCCGCCCAGGCGCTGGCGCAGAAAGGCTGCGCCCGACAGATGGTCGGCATGCGCATGGGTTTCCAGCAGCCACTGCACTGTCAGTCTGCGGGCCGTCACAAATTCGATCACGCGCTCGGCGGCGTCGCTCGATAAACGCCCCGAGCGCGCATCGTAGTTAAGCACCGGATCGATGATCGCGCAAGCGCTGCCGTCCGACTCGTAGACGACATAGGTAAAGGTGGAGGAAGCGCTGTCGAAAAAGTGCTGTACGCGTGCTTGCATGGCTGGCCTTAGGTAATCTTTTGTCAAGTCGAGAAGGGGACCTCGAAAAATCTACTGCGCAGCCCGCTTTCGCGTCTCCGTTGCTCACCGTACCTGCGTACGGCTCCGCTACTCAACACGATATCGGGCTTGCTCGCTACGGTTTTTCGAGGTCCCCTAAAGCAATGTTTTCCACAACCACAGCAGCGCGACCGACAGAACGCTAAACGCGAATCCTATCTGTAGCCATCGGCCGGGCAGACGGGTCGCCAGCGCGCGGCCGCAGACCATCCCCGCAGCGCTGGCCGCGACGAAGAGCCAGCCCGCCAGACCAAAATGCGCTCCCGCAGCCAGCGTTCCGGCGACGGTCGCGCTGGACACCAGCGCAATCACCGCCAGTGAAGTCGCCGTGGTGTATTGCATGGTCAGGTTGCTGAATCGACGCAATGCCGGAACAATCAGGAACCCGCCGCCGATGCCGAGCATGCCAGTGAGGAGTCCCGCCATACTGCCGATGCCGGCCAGCGTGAGCGCGCAGCGCGCATTCCAGCGCAGCTTGCCGGTCGATGGATTGAGCATGCAGTTGCACTCAAGCGCTAACTGGCCGCGTTCCCCTGCCCA
The DNA here is from genome assembly GCA_036009485.1 of Janthinobacterium sp. Lineage (GTDB taxonomy): Bacteria > Pseudomonadota > Gammaproteobacteria > Burkholderiales > Burkholderiaceae_D > Janthinobacterium. The sequence continues at coordinate 3,337 of DASYLQ010000650.1, read as the reverse complement.
AACCTGCATCAGCATGCGCGCCGCGATCAATAACATGACGCCGCAGAACAGCGTGATCAGTAAAACGGAAGGCAAGCGGTGCGCCAGCCAGACCCCGGCCGGAGCAAACAAGGCGCCCAGGCCCGCCATCAAGAGCGCCGCCTTATAGCGCACCAGGCCGCGCCGCAATCCATCCGTACTGCCGACGATGGCGGCGGTACCGACCGCCGTCAGCGCCACCGGCGCCGCGTGGCCCATGTCCATGCCCAGTCCGAGCATCAGCGCCGGCACAGCGAGTACGCCGCCGCCGGCGCCCGTCAGGCCCAGCAGCGCGCCGACGCCGGCGCCGAGTAAAATTCCAAGAAACATCGGGCGCGCTCGCTGACTTGATCAATAAGTCTTGTAGCCCAGGAACTTGCCCGACAACACCACGTTGACCCTGTCTCCCTTGGGGTCGGCTTCGCGCTGGATATCCATCGAAAAATCGATCGCGCTCATGATGCCGTCGCCGAATTCTTCATGGATCAATTCCTTGATCGTCGTGCCATACACATTGACGATCTCGTACCAGCGGTAGATCAGCGGGTCGGTCGGCACCGCGGTGGACAGCGAGCCCTTGTACGGCACCACTTGCAGCCAAGCCACCGCTTCGTCCGACAGGTCGAACAGCCGGCCGACCGTTTCAGCCTGCGCCTTGGTAAATGTCATCTGGCCCAGGCATCCAGCCGTGGTCCACTCCTTGCTCAAGCCGACGGCTTCGGCCACTTGCGCCCACTTGAGACCCTTGTTCACTTTGGCGGCGACGATCATTTTGGTTACTTCGTTACGGTCGGAAATCATTTATAGCTCCTGAGGTGTTGCGATTGATAAAAAAAGTCAGTGATGAAAAAGTTTAGGCAAAGGTTTAGGCAACCACGGAAATACGCGGCTTGCCAGCATGCTGCGGCTCCGCACCGGCGTCCGGGAGTCCCGGGCGCACCACCCGCGTGGTCGTCGCCTCCTGCCCGCCGTCGGCGCCGGCTTGCTGGATCCCCTTCGAGCGGTGCACCAGGAAATCGACCAGATGGTTGCGGATGCGGTAGAACTGGGGATCGTGGTGCAAGCCTTCGCGCACGCGGTCGCGCGGCAAGGTGTTGACGACGATTTCGGCGATGCGCGCGCGCGGACCATTGCTCATCAAGAAAATGCGGTCGGCCAGCAAAATCGCCTCGTCGACATCGTGGGTGATCATGAAAACCGTCTGGTGCGTCGCGGCGCAGATCTTCAACAGCTCGTCCTGGATCACGCCGCGGGTCAGCGCATCGAGCGCGCCGAACGGCTCGTCGAGCAAGAGCATTTTGGGCTCGACCGCGAATGCGCGCGCGATGCCGACGCGCTGCTTCATGCCGCCCGACAGCTCGGATGGCTTCTTCCTGGCTGCGCCTGTCAGCCCGACCATGTCGATGAAGCGGGCGCCATGCTCGGCGATGCGCTGGCGCGGCCAATCCGGGTGGCGCGACTTGACCGCGAAGGCAATGTTGCCTTCCACCGTAAGCCAGGGCATCAGCGCGTGCCCCTGGAACACCACGCCGCGGTCCAGGCTGGGGCCGGACACTTCGCGGTTGTCCATGAAGACGTGGCCGCCGCTGGCTTGTTCGAGGCCGGCCAGCACATTCAAGATGGTGCTCTTGCCGCAGCCGGAGTGACCGACGATGCAGATGAACTCGCCGCGCGCGATCGAGAAACTGACATCCTCGAACACCGGTGGCTGATCGACGCGATAGTATTTGGACAAGCCTTGAACCTGGACGAATCCCTGTCTGCCGCCCGCGGCAGCGGACGCATTGTCATCATTCAGCATAAGTCACCTTCTTTTGTAGTTGGGCAAACAGCATGTCCAGCGCCATGCCGACCAGGCCGATCAGCAGCACCGCGAAGATCACGTTTGCCAGCGACAGGTTGTTCCATTCATTCCACAGGAAATAGCCGATGCCCGTGCCGCCGATCAGCATTTCGGCCGCCACGATCACCAGCCAGGCAATGCCCATCGAGATACGCATGCCGGTAATGATGGTCGGCGCGGCGGCGGGCAAGATCACCAGGAAAGCCTTGCGCAACGGGCTCACTTCCAGGGTGCGGGCCACGTTCAGCCAATCCTTGCGCACGCCGGCCACGCCGAACGCCGTATTGATCAGCATGGGCCAGATCGAGCAAATGAAGATGACGAAAATACCGGACGCCGACGCGTCCTTGATCGTGTACAGCGCGATCGGCATCCAGGCCAGCGGCGAGATCGGCTTCAAGACCTGGATAAAGGGGTTGAGCGAGCGGCTCAGCAAGGGCGCCATGCCGATCATGAAACCGAGCGGCAGCGCCACCACCAGCGCGGCCAGGAAGCCCAGCGCGACCCGCAGCAAGGAATAGCCGAGTTGGATGCCTACCCCCTTGTCGTTCGGGCCATGGTCGTAGAACGGATCGCGCAATTGCTTCAGTGCGACGGCAAAGAACTGGCGCGGCGTGGGAAAGCCCTCGATTTTGCTGTCGGCTGCGGCTCCATCTGCAGTTCCAGCTGCGGCCGGCGCATTGCCCATCAGCGCGGCATATTCGGCTTGCTCGGCGGTCACCGCAGTCGCCACCCGAGCGTTATGGTGCGGCTGGCTGGCGACTTGCCAAATACCCAGCAGGAGCAGCAGCATCAGCAACGATAGCAAGGCTGCGCGCAGCTGCAGTGAGATTTTCATGGCGTTCTTCCTTGGTCGGTTTGAGTTTGGCTTTAGCTTCAGCTGCGCTTGATCGCGAAGCCGTCCAGGTAACGCTGCGGGTTGGCCGGGTCGTATTCGCGGCCCATGATGGTGAACTTGCGATAGCCGTCGGCCGGCCCCTGATCGGCGCCAGCCTGGTTCATCTGCTGCATCAGCTTGCGCGCATCGGTCAGCAAGAACACCTTTTCGGCCAGGCCGCGATAGTCGACTTCGCCCTTGACATAGCCCCAGCGCTTCATCTGGGTCAGCATCCAGGTCGCCATCGAGTACCACGGCACGGCGTCGAAGCCGGTCCGGTCGGGCACGTCCACGACATTGCCGAGACCGTCGGCGAAGCGGCCGGTCAGCCCCTGGCGGATCACGATCTCGGGCTGGTTGAGGTATTGCTGCGGGGCGATCGCCTTGGCGATTTCGAACCGGTCCTGCGGCCTGTTGGCGGCGACGGTCGCCTTGAGGATGGCGCGGTAGAGGGCCGTGAAGCTCTTCGGGTTCTGCTGGATGAAGCGCTCGGAAACGCCGAAGGCGCAGCAGGGATGCCCGTCCCAGATGTCCCGCGTCAGGATATGAATGAAACCGACCCGGTCGAAGACGGCGCGCTGGTTGAACGGCTCCGGGCC
>DASYLQ010000649.1:0-15874 GCA_036009485.1 Janthinobacterium sp. | reverse complement strand
GTAAGAGCGATTTTCCGACTCCGTGGTGAACATGTTGTCGCGGTAATTTTCCCAATGGCCGGTCTTTTCCCACAGGGATCGGTCCAGAATCTGCGGCGCCTTGACTTCCTGATAACCGTTGTCCTGATATATGCGGCGCATGTATTGCTCGACCTGCTGCCAGATCGCCCAGCCCTTCGGGTGCCAGAAAATCAGGCCGGGGCCCTCTTCCTGAAAATGAAACAGATCCAGTTGTTTGCCCAGTTTGCGGTGGTCGCGCTTTTCCGCCTCTTCCAGCATGTGCAGGTATTGCTCCTGATCTTCCTTCCTGGCCCAGGCCGTGCCATACACGCGCTGCAGCATTTCATTTTTCGAATCGCCGCGCCAGTAGGCGCCGGCCAGCTTCATCAACTTGAATACCTTCAGCTTGCCGGTCGACGGCACGTGGGGACCGCGGCACAGGTCGGTGAAATTGCCTTCGCTATACAACGACACTTCCTGGTCGGCCGGGATCGAGCCGATGATCTCGGCCTTGTAAGCTTCGCCGATCGACTTGAAGTAGGCGACCGCGTCGTCGCGCGCCAGCACCTTGCGGGTGACCGGCTCATCCTTCTTGGCCAGCTCGCTCATTTTCTTTTCAATCGCGGCCAGGTCTTCCGGCGTAAACGGGCGCTTGTAAGAAAAATCGTAATAGAAGCCGTTTTCGATGACCGGGCCTATCGTTACCTGGGCCTCCGGGAACAATTCCTTGACGGCGTAGGCCAGCAAGTGGGCGGTCGAATGACGGATCACGTCGAGGCCGTCGGTATCCTTGTCGGTGACGATGGCCAGTTCGGCATCCTGTTCGATCAGGTAGGAGGTATCGACCAGGCGACCGTCGACCTTGCCGGCCAACGCAGCCTTGGCCAGGCCGCTGCCGATATTCGCGGCCACCTGGGCCACCGTGACGGGACCGTCGAATTGACGGACGGAACCATCGGGAAGTCGGACTGTAAGCATGCTGATCTCCATGACGACGCGAGCGCCGGATAAATTGAATAGATAAATCGAAACAAAAATGCGGACGAAAAAAAACGCGGACTAGCCGCGTTTTTCTATTTTCAAACGAAAATAAAGCACCCTCGACTAGCGTCGCTCCCAGTTACTGGTCGTCGTAGTTCGCGGTGTCATAACCGTGATGCCTTTCTCGCTCTTACATTGCATTCTGGTGGGCGGTGCAGAATTCGAATCTGCGACCCCTTGGATGTCGACCAAGTATTCTAACCAGCTGAACTAACCGCCCGAAGACCAACATTATAGAGAGGCGCCGAAACAATTACAAGGGCTTTTTCTGCGCCCCTGTCCTGGCCGCCGAAAATTGCCGCGCCAGCCAGGCTCGGCGGCCTGGCAAGGGGTTGCGGCGGCGCATTTGCCCGCTTTTCCTTTACACTGGCGGCAATGCCAGCTTATTCACGGATAACTCACTCGATGCACGCCAAATCGCCCGCTCCCTCTTCCGCCCATCTGCACGCCCACCACGCCGGCGACGCCAGGCACGCCCACTTCTTCGAAGAACGCAGCCAGAAAACCCTGGCCTGGGCGCTGGGCCTGACCTTATGCTTCGCCATCATCGAAGTCATCGCCGGCTTCCTGTCGAATTCGCTGGCGCTGATCTCGGACGCCGGCCACATGGTCACCGACGCCGCCGCGCTCGGCCTGGCGCTGCTGGCGCAACTGATCGCCAGGCGGCCGCCGTCGGCGAAACATTCCTTCGGCTTCGGCCGCGCCGAGGCGCTGGCCGCCTTCGTCAACGGCCTGGCGATGCTGCTGGTGGTGGCCTGGATCGTCTATCAGGCGGCGCAGCGCTTTTCGCAGCCGGAAACGGTGCACGGCGCCAGCGTGTTCGTCGTGGCCGGCATCGGCCTGGCCATCAACCTGCTGGTGGCCTGGGTGCTGTCGCAAGACCAGGGCAGCATGAATACCCGCGCCGCGCTGGTGAACGTGATGGGCGACCTGCTCGGCTCGATCGCCGCCCTGCTCGCCGGCGCCGTGATTTATTTCACGGGCTGGATGCAGATCGACCCGCTGCTGTCGATTTTCGTTTCGCTACTGATTTTAAAAACCACCGGCGAGGTGCTGCGCGAGTCGTATCACTTCTTGATGGAAGGCGTGCCGCAACAAATCGATTATCTGCAGGTGGGCGCCGACCTGAGCCAGGTGAACGGCGTGCTGTCGGTGCACGACCTGCATGTGTGGGACATGTCGCCGGGCCAGCCGGCCCTGATCGGCCACCTGGAAATCCGCGACCTGAAGGAATGGCCGGCCGTGCTGAAGGAAGTCAAGGCGCTGCTGCTGGCCAAACATGGCATCGACCACATCACGCTGCAGGCCGAGGGCCCGGACGCGGACGGCGCGCCGGACCGATAGCCGCCTGGTCCGCCGGCGGCGCCAGCGAAGCGCGCCAGGTCACGCTGACCGGGAATTCGCGTTGCACCGGCAGCGCCAGCTGATAGCAGCCGTTCAGCAAATGGCGCACGCCGCTCAGCGTCACGTCGCGCCACGAGATATGCACCGAGGTCAGCGGCGGCGCCGAATATTCCGCCGTCGACGTATCGTCGTAGCCGAGCACCGACACCTGCCCCGGCACCGCGACCCCGGCCTGCTGGAAGCAGGACAGCGCGCCGACGGCCATTTCATCGTTGGCGCAAAACACGGCGGTAAACGGATGCTTCGAGGCCATCAGCGCTTCGGCCGATTTCCAGCCGCCCTCCGGCGAAAAATCGCTTTCAATGCGCCACAGCGCGGCGGTGTCGACGCCGGCCCGCTCCAGCTCGGCCATGAAGCCGGCAATGCGGTCGACATTGTCGGCCGAGCCCATCGGCCCGGTGACGACGGCGATTTGCCGGTGCCGCATCTGCAGCAGCGCCTGCGCCGCGGCGACGCCGCCCTGGACATGGTCGGCCGAAAAACACTGTTCGCCTATGCCCTCGTAACGGTGGTTCAGCACCACCATTTTCGCCATCTGCGGCGCCAGTTCGGCAATATCCTCGTCGGCCAGGGAATTACTGGTGATCAGCAAGCCGTCGCAGCCGCGCTCGCGCAAGAAGGCGATGCCCTCGATCGCCTGCTGGTGGGTGTCGCCGTCGCCGACGCCGAAGGCCACCACCATGTGGCGGCCGGCGGCGCGCAACTCGGTATCGATGGCGTTCAGGATCGGCGTATAAAAGGCCCCGCGCAGCACCGGTATATACACGCCTATCATTTGCGACGAGCCGGACAGCAGGGTGCGCGCCGCGTGCGATGGACGGAAGGCCAGCGTTTCGATGGCTTTTTTCACCCGCTCGCGCGTCGCCGGCGAGACCGCGCCCTTGCCGCTGACCACCCGCGACGCCGTCCCGAGTCCGACGCCCGCCAGCAAAGCCACGTCTTTGATAGTCGCCAAAAAATCCCCTGTTGATCGTTGAAACGCCGTTGAAATGCCTTGAGCATACGGCAACCGCCAGCGCGTCGCGAAAACGCCACTGGAAACGTTACCACAAACGAAAATATAACATACGCCGATTTTTCCTGCCAATTTTCCGCGGCAGGATTCAGATGCGGCGCGCCTCCATCACCCCGCTCACTTCCGCAATCACGCCGAGCGCCTTCAGCAATTGCGCGGTCGAGCCAATTTCGGCGGTGAAGGTCATGCGCGCCTGGCCCTTGGCGCTTTGCGTGTTGACGCCGATGACGTTGATTTTTTCGCGTGAAAAAATCTCCGAGATATCGCGCAACAGCCCCTGGCGGTCGTTCGCCAGGATAAAGATATCGACCGGATAGACGGTGTCGGAACCGGCCCGGCCCCATTCGGTGACGATGACGCGCTCGGGCGCCTTGGCGCGCATCTCGGCAAAGTTCTTGCAAGTGGCGCGGTGGATGGAGACGCCCTTGCCGCGCGTGACAAAGCCGACGATGCCGTCCGGCGGCGCCGGCTTGCAGCACTTGGCCAGCGCCGTCATCAAGCCTTCGGTGCCGACCACCAGCACGCCCGACTTGGCGCCCTGCTCGACGCTGGAGGCGCGGCTCTTGTTGAGCACCACGGCGTCTTCGGGCTCGGCCGCCTCGCCGCCGTCGTGCAACGCATGCTCGACCTGGCGCAGGCTGAATTCATCCTTGCCGACCGAAAGAAAGAATTCGTCGACCTTGGCGAAGCCGAGCTTTTGCGCCAGCGCTTCCAGGTTGACGGCGGTCTTGCCCTCGCGCTGCAGGGTTTTCTCCACCGCCGAGCGGCCGTGCGCCAGCGTTTCCTGCATGTCGATCGCGTGGAACCAGGCGCGCACCTTGGAACGGGTGCGGTTGCTGGCGGTGTAGCCGGCGCTGAGCCAGTCGCGCGACGGGCCGGCAGTGCCGGGCGCGCCCTTGGCGGTGATGATCTCGCAAGTCTGGCCGTTTTTCAGCGGCGTGTTCAGCGGCACCATGATGCCGTCGACGCGGGCGCCGCGGCAGCGATGGCCCACGTCGCTGTGCAAGTGATAGGCAAAGTCGATCGGCGTGGCGCCGACCGGCAGCTCGAGCACGCGCGCCTGAGGCGTCAGCACGAAGATGCGGTCGTCCAGCGTGGCGGACTTGAGCTTTTCGACCCACTCGCGCTGGATCTCTTCCTGGCCGACGACGGCGTCGGCGACGTCCGATTTCCAGGCCAGCAGCTGGCGCAGCCAGGCGATCTTTTCATCGTACTTCTGGCCGGCGAAGTTCGAGCCGCCCTCCTCCTTGTAGCGCCAGTGCGCCGCCACGCCGTATTCGGCGAAGCTGTGCATTTCATTGGTGCGTATCTGCACTTCCAGGGGCCGGCCGTCGTCCGCCGTGACTACCGTGTGCAGAGACTGGTAGCCGTTCGGCTTCGGCCGCGAGATATAGTCGTCGAACTCTTTCGGGATCGGCGTCCAGATATTGTGCACCACGCCCAGCACCGTGTAGCACGTCTTGACGTCGGCGACGATGACGCGGAAGGCGCGCACGTCGTACAGCTCGGTGAAGTCGAGCTCCTTGCCGCGCATCTTGCTCCAGATGCTGTAGATATGCTTGGGCCGGCCGAACACTTCCGCCTCGATGCCGGCCGCCGCCAGTTCCGTCTGCAGGCGCAGGATCGCCGACGACACGAAACCTTCGCGCATCATGCGTTTTTCTTCCAGCATCCTGGCGATGCGCTTGTAGCCTTCCGGTTCGATGAGGCGGAAAGACAGGTCTTCCAGCTCCCACTTCAGCTGCCAGATGCCGAGCCGGTTGGCCAGCGGCGCATACAGGTCCAGCGTCTCGCGGCCGTAGGCGCAAGTCATCTCGTTGAACAGCTTGTGATCGGCGAAATAGCGCAAGGTCGTCACGCACGACGCCAGGCGCACCAGCACCACGCGCATGTCGCTGGCCATCGCCAGCAGCATCTTGCGCAGGGTTTCCACCTGGGCCACGGCCTGCTGGGCGGCGTTCTTGCCGCGGCCGGCGCCGGCTTGCTGGCCCTGGGTCAGCGCACGCAGGCGGATCAACTGGCGCACGCCGGTGGCCAGGTCGCACACCTGCTTGCCGAAGCGCGGCTCGATATCCGGCGCCTGGGCCGGATCGAGCAGCGTCAGTTCGAACATCAGGCCGGCGATGCGCGTCTCGGCATCGCTGCGCAGGAAGGCCAACGTGCCGGCCACGCCGACCGAAAACTCGAAGGCCGGCTGGCCGCTGGCGCTGACTTTGTCGGCATACGCCTCGCCGGCATAGGCCAGGGCCGCCAGGACGCGGGCGCTGTCCTCCGCTCCCAGGCCCTGCACCAGCTGGTCCGAGATAGTACTGTTGAGCGAGGCGGTGGAAACCATGGCGCGCCTAGCGTTGCGCGGCAGTGACGACGATTTCGACCAGGCAAGCCGGATTGGCCAGTTTCGCCTGCACCGTCGCGCGCGGCGGCGTGTGGCCGGCGGCGACCCAGTCGTCCCAGACTTCGTTCATGCCGGCGAAATGCTGCATGTCGGCGATATAGATCTGGCAGGCGAGGATGCAGGTCTTGTCGCTGCCGGCCTCGTTCAGCAGGCGGTCGACATGGCCCAGCACTTCGCGCGTCTGCCCTGTAATATCCTGCGCCGTGTCGTCGGCGATCTGGCCGGCCAGGTAGACCGTGCCGTTGTAGATGGCTACTTCGGACAGGCGCTTGCCGACATGGAGTCGTTTGATTTCCATACTGTTTTTTGTTCTCTATAAAAAGAATTAAATAAAAACGATTAAATAAAAACGATTAAATAGGGCGACCGGCGGCAGGATCCAGGCCGGCAGCGGCCGCGGGGCTTATTTATTCAACAAAAACTGCTTGACGATGGCGATCTGGTCGTCGTGCACGAAGGTCGGCGCGTGGCCAACGCCGGCGATCTCCGCCAGCTGCGCCTTCGGGCCGCGTCCAGTCATCAGCGCGGCCGTCTGCGCCGACAGCAAGTCGGATTCGCCGCCGCGGATCAGCAGGGTCGGACAGCGCACGGCGTCATAGGCGGCCCACAGCATGGCTTCGTCGGCCGCCGCCGATTCCGGCGTGGCGGAACGGAAGGGCAGCGCCAGGCCCATATCGTAGTGGCGCACCCACTGGCCATCCTTGTCCTGACGCAGTACGTCGGTGGCCAGTTTGTGCCATTCGGCTTCCGTATGCGGCCCGAAGGTTAGCGAGACGTCGCGCACGAACTTGGCCGCCGCCTCGAAAGTCGGGAAGCGCAAGTCCTGGCCGATGTAGTCGCCGATGCGCTGCAGCGCGGCCGGGTCCAGCTTCGGGCCGATATCGTTGAGGACCAGGCGGCTGACCGGGCTGTCCGGCAGCGACGCCAGGCCAAGGCCGATCAAGCCGCCCATCGAGGTGCCAAACCAGTCCACCGTCTGCCGTTCGGCGTCCGCCAGCACGCGGGCGAGCAGGGTCACCATATCGCTGACGTATTGCGGCAAGCGGTACAACTGCGGGTTGCGCAAGCGGCCGGAACGGCCGCGGCCGACGATATCCGGGCACACCACGCGGTAATCGGCGGCCAGTGCGCGCGCCATGGCGTCGAAGTCGTCGCTGACGCGGGTGACACCGTGGACGCAGACCAGCACCTTGGGATTGTCGGCCGCGCCCCATTCCTTGTAGGCCATCCGGTGCAGGCCGGACGGTGAAATGCATTGTACGGATTTTATTCTTGCTTCGATCATGCCGTTTCCTTGTCCAGGTCCGTGGCCGCCCGCACTGCGCCGCCGTTCACTAATCATTTCAACAATACTTGATGGTAATCGATGCCTTGAAACTGCGCCAGCCATGCGCGGCATTTTACCGGGCCTGAGGAACATCGGCAGCGGTCCGGCCCGCCAATTAAATCCGGCCGGCCTTAAAACTTGCTCTGTGGACTATTCCAGATTGTTGTATCCTGCCGCCTGCGGCGCAATACCGGGCGCCGCTGTTTTATCAGCCGAACGCCGTCGCCGATCTCCGCCCCGTTGCGGTTATCCACAATTGAGATGACTGGCAATCTCGGCAATGATAACTGGTTCAATAAGTAAGGGAGACCTCGTGAAGAAACCGTTCTATAAAATCCTGTATGTTCAGGTACTGTTTGCCATCGCCTGCGGCGTGTTGCTCGGCGCGTTTTACCCAAGCAACGCGGTCGACATGAAACCGCTGGGCGACGGCTTCATCAAGCTGATCAAGATGGTCATCGCCCCGGTCATCTTTTGCACGGTGGTCTCCGGCATCGGCAACATGAGCGACATCAAGAAAATCGGCCGCGTCGGCGGCAAGGCTTTGCTTTATTTTGAAGTCGTCTCGACCTTCGCGTTGGCGATCGGCCTGATCGTCGCCAACTTGCTGAAACCGGGCGCCGGCTTCAATGCCGATCCGGCCACGCTGGACACCAAGGGCATCGCCGCGTTCACCCACGCCAAAGCCCAGACCACGGTCGAGTTCTTGATGAATATCATCCCGACCACCTTCATCGACGCCTTCGCCAAGGGCGAGATCCTGCAAGTGCTGCTGGTGGCGATCCTGTTCGGCTTCTCGCTGTCGCTGCTGGGTGAAAAAGGCAAGCCGGTCACCAAGCTGATCGACGACTTGTCCGCAGCCATTTTCGGCATGGTCAACATCATCATGAAAGCCGCGCCAGTCGGCGCCTTCGGTTCGATGGCCTTCACCATCGGCAAATACGGCATCGCTTCGCTGCTGCCGCTGGCGAAACTGATGGGTTGCTTCTACCTGACTTGCGCCCTCTTCATTTTCGTCGTGCTGGGCGGTATCGCGCGCCTGATCGGTTTTTCGATCGGCCGCTTCATCCTGTACATCAAGGAAGAATTGCTGATCGTGCTAGGCACCAGCTCGTCGGAAAGCGCGCTGCCTTCGCTGCTGACCAAGCTGGAAAAGCTGGGCTGCTCGAAATCGGTCGTCGGCCTGGTGGTCCCGACCGGCTATTCCTTCAACCTGGACGGCACCAATATCTATATGACGATGGCGGCCCTGTTCGTGGCGCAGGCCACCAATACCGAACTGACCTTCATGCAGGAATTGACCATCCTGGCGGTGGCGATGCTGACCTCGAAAGGCGCGTCCGGTATCACCGGCGCCGGTTTCATCACGCTGGCGGCGACGCTGGCGGTGGTGCCGACCATTCCGGTGGCGGGCATGGCGCTGATCCTCGGCATCGACCGTTTCATGAGCGAATGCCGCTCGCTGACCAACTTCATCGGCAACGGCGTCGCCTCGGTCGTCGTCTCGCACTGGGAAAAGGAGCTCGACCACGAGCAGATGCAGCGCGAACTGCACCAGTCCCCCGCCGCCGCCAACGACGATTACATCGAGCCGGTGAGCAAGATGAAATAAGCTGAAATAGGCAGACATTAAAAAGGCGCCGGAGAAATCTCTCCGGCGCCTTTTTTTATCCAGCCGCGCTTGGTCTCAGACCGCGCTGACGTCCAGTTTGGCGCCGGTGGCCGCGACGATTTGTTCCTTCGTCACGCCGGGCGCCAGTTCCGTCAGCTTCAAGCCGGCCGGCGTGACTTCAATGACGCCCAGGTCGGTGATGATCAAGTCGACGACGCCGACGCCGGTCAAGGGCAGGTCGCACTTCTTCAGTATCTTGTGGGAGACCGAGCCATCCTTGGCGGTGGCGACATGTTCCATCAGCACCACCACGCGCTTGACGCCGGCGACCAGGTCCATCGCGCCGCCCATGCCCTTTACCATCTTGCCGGGAATCATCCAGTTGGCCAGGTCGCCGTGTTCGGACACTTGCATCGCGCCGAGGATGGCCAGGTTGATCTTACCGCCGCGAATCATGCCGAAGGAATCGGCCGAACTGAAGTAAGACGAGCCGGGCAAGGCCGTTACGGTTTGCTTGCCGGCGTTGATCAAGTCGGCGTCGATTTCATGTTGGGTCGGAAACGGGCCGATGCCGAGCAAGCCGTTTTCCGACTGCAAATACACCTCTATGTCAGGCGGCACGAAATTCGCCACCAGGGTCGGCATGCCGATGCCCAGGTTCACATAAAAACCATCCTGCAATTCCTTCGCCGCGCGCGCGGCCATTTCATCACGAGTCCATGCCATAATAATCTCCGTCTTTCTTGTCAGTCCATGCAATGGACCGGAATGCTTAGTTGGCGCGCAGGGTGCGCTGTTCGATGCGTTTTTCCGGGTTCGCGTTGACCACGATGCGGTGCACGAAAATCCCCGGCGTATGGATCTGGTCGGGGTCGATCTCGCCGATTTCCACCAATTTTTCCACTTCGACGATGGTGATCTTGCCGGCCATCGCCACGTTCGGATTGAAGTTGCGCGCCGTCTTGCGGTAGACCAGATTGCCGGCGCGGTCGGCCAGGTAAGCCTTGACCAGCGACACATCGGACACCAGGCTACGTTCCAGCACATATTGTTCGCCATCGAATTCGCGCACATCCTTGCCTTCGGCAACGACGGTGCCGACGCCGGTCTTGGTAAAGAATGCCGGGATGCCGGCGCCGCCGGCGCGCAGTTTTTCCGCCAGCGTGCCTTGCGGCGTGAATTCGATCTCGAGTTCGCCGGCCAGGTACTGGCGCGCGAATTCCTTGTTTTCGCCGACGTAGGAAGCGATCATTTTCTTGATCTGCCGGGTTTCCAGCAGCAGGCCGAGACCGGCGCCGTCGATGCCGGCGTTGTTCGAGATCGCGGTCAGGCCGGTGACGCCGGAATCGCGCACGGCGGCGATCAGCGCCTCGGGAATGCCGCACAGGCCAAAACCGCCGACGGCGATCAACTGGCCGTCTTTTATAATGCCGGCCAGGGCCGAGGCGGCATCAGGATAAACTTTATTCATAGGTGTCCCTTTTCTTTTGTTAAGCTGTGGCGCCGACTGAGGTCTCCCACGGCGGTGTTACAGCATAAAATATGACCGGGGAAAGCACAATACCGTAGAACTACCGGCATCTTACCCCTGCCCCGCCCAGTTTATTCACAGAATTGAATCTGCATCAGATGAACCAGCCGCAAGCGATCGATTACGAAACCATTTTCCTGCACGCGCCGGTCGGTATGTGCATTTCGGAAAGTCGGATCATCCAGACTTGCAACGAAGCGCTGGCGCTGATGTTCGGCTATGCCCGCGCCGACCTGGTCGGCACATCCTTCCTGGAACTGTATCCGACCCTGGATGAATTCCTGCGCACGGGCGACCGCATCATCCCGATCATGAACGCCAGGGGACGGTATTCGGACGAGCGCATCATGCGCCGCGCCAGCGGAGAATTGTTTTGGTGCCACGTCAGCGGCCATGCATTGCGGCCCAACGAAGCGCTGGGTCCGGGCATCTGGACCTTCGAGGATGTCAGCGAAAAGCGGCCGGTGACGGCGCAACTGACGCCGCGCGAGCGGGAAATCGCCGCGCTGCTGGTGGAGGGCAAGACCAGCAAGGCGATCGCGCGCCAGATCGACCTCAGCCCGCGCACGGTGGAAATGCACCGGGCGAAACTGATGCGCAAGTTCGCCGCCGCCACCTCGTCGGAACTGGTGCACAAGCTGGTCGGCGTAAGCCCGCCGCGCTGAAAAACCGGCGCCGGTGCTTACAGCGCCATCATGCCATCGTCGGCCGAAATGATGGCGCCGTTGATGAAGTGGGAATCCTCGCCTGCCAGCAATAACAGCAAGCCATCCAGGTCTTCCGGCTTGCCGGCGCGCTTGCGCGGCAGCATGTCAATGAGTTTTTTGCCCTGCTCGCTGGCGAAATAATCCTCATTGCTTTCGGTCGCGATATAGCCGGGACAGATGGCGTTGGTATTCAAGCCGTATTTGCCCCATTCGACCGCCATCGCCTTGGTCATCTGCACCACGCCGGCCTTGCTCATGCAATACACGCCGATCTGCGGCAGCACGCGCAAGCCCGCCACCGAGGCGATGTTGATGATGCGGTGCTGTTTTTTCGGGTCGCCCTTGGCGCGCGCGATCATGCGCTTGGCGGTTTGCTGGGCAACGAAAAAAGCGCCGCGCAAATTCGTGTCCATCATGAAGGCGTAGTCTTCCGGCGTGACGTCGACCAGGCGCTGCGTGCTGGAAACGCCGGAATGGTTAACCAGGATATCGATCGGCCCCGCCTCCGTCTCGGCGTGGGCGATGGCCGACTTGATGCTGGCGTAATCGGTGACGTCGAGCGTGACGACATGCGCGGCGCCGCCGTCGGCCTCGATTTCGGCGCGCAACTCCTTCAGGCGGTCGGTGCGGCTGGACGCCAGCACGACCTGGGCGCCGGCGCTCGCCAGCACCTTGGCGAAACGCGCGCCCAGGCCGCTGGAGGCACCGGTGATCAGGGCGATTTTTCCCTCAAAATTGACTTCTATGCCCACGAGCTACTCCCTGTATTGTTCTGCGTAAAATGCTTGAACGGTCAGGCAATGCAGACCGATGCCGGGCTGGTCCCGGCTTAGCCGCAATCATTACACAGAATGTCATGATTAGATTGCAGTGTCGGTTAATGTCGCTCAAAATGGCGCCGGCCTTGCAATCCCGGACAAAAAGAAGCACACTCGTGCTATATTTATATTTAAAAGAGACCATGACACAGCCTAATAATATTGTCGAACAATACGGCCCGCGCGAGACGATGGAATACGACGTCGTCATCGTCGGCGGTGGCCCCGCCGGCCTGTCGGCCGCGATCAGGCTGAAGCAGCTGGCGGCGCAACAAAACCAGGAAGTGTCCGTCTGCGTGCTGGAAAAAGGCGGCGAGCTGGGCGCCCATATCCTGTCCGGCGCCGTGATGGACCCGATAGCGCTGACCGAGCTGATCCCGAACTGGAAGGAACTCGGCGCGCCGCTGAACACCGCCGTGACGGAAGACCGCGTGCTGTTCCTGAGCGAAAGCAAAGCTTATCGCACGCCGGGCTTCATGCTGCCGGCCTGCTTTCAAAATCATGGCAATTACATCATTTCCCTCGGCAATGTGGTGCGCTGGCTGGGCCAGCAAGCCGAGACGCTCGGCGTGGAAATCTTCCCCGGCTTCCCGGCCGCCGAGATCCTCTACAATGAAGACGGCGCCGTCAAGGGCGTGGCGACCGGAAACATGGGCATCAAGCGCGATGGCCGGCCCGGCCCCGATTTCCAGCTCGGCATGGAACTGCATGCCAGATACACCTTCTTCGCCGAAGGATCGCGCGGCCACCTCGGCAAGCAATTGATCGCCAAATACGACTTAAACAAAGGCAAGGATCCTCAGTCGTACAGCATCGGCATCAAGGAATTGTGGGAAATCGATCCAGCCAGGCACCAGTCCGGCCTGGTCCTGCACACGACCGGCTGGCCGCTGGATACCAAGACCTATGGCGGCTCCTTTCTGTACCACTTGGAAAACAACCAGGTCGCAGTCGGCTACGTCATCGGCTTGAATTACGAAAATCCCTATCTGTCGCCCTACGAGGAATTCCAGCGCTTCAAGACCCATCCAGCCATCCGCGGCTTCTTCGAAGGCGGCAAGCGTATTTCCTACGGCGCCAGGACGATCACCGCCGGCGGCCTGCAATCGCTGCCCAAGCTGGTATTTCCGGGCGGCGCCTTGATCGGCTGCGACGCCGGCTTCCTCAACATGAGCCGCATCAAGGGCAGCCATGCCGCCATCAAGAGCGGCATGCTGGCCGCCGACGCCGCCTTCG
Source organism: Janthinobacterium sp. (assembly GCA_036009485.1). GTDB lineage: Bacteria > Pseudomonadota > Gammaproteobacteria > Burkholderiales > Burkholderiaceae_D > Janthinobacterium. The sequence continues at coordinate 2,788 of DASYLQ010000649.1, read as the reverse complement.
CCGCGCTGGGCGAGCAACGCCGCCACGACGAACTGGCCGCCTTCCCGGCCGCCTTCGAACAATCCTGGCTGCACGAGGAATTGCATGTCGCGCGCAACGTCAAACCTTGGCTGAGCAAGGGTCTGTACCTGGGCAGCATCATGACCGGCATCGACCAGTTGCTGTTGCGCGGCAAGGCGCCCTGGACCTTGCGCCACGATTATGCCGACCATGAATGCCTGAAGCCGGCGGCGCAATCGGCGCCCATCGCCTATCCCAAGCCGGACGGCAAGCTGACCTTCGACAAGATGTCCTCGGTTTTCATTTCCAACACCAACCATGCGGAAGACCAGCCGGTGCACCTGACGCTGAAGAACCCCAGCGTGCCGGTCGACGTCAACTTGGCCACCTATGCCGGGCCGGAAGCGCGCTACTGCCCGGCCGGGGTCTACGAGTTCGTCAAGAACGACGATGGCGCCGAGCGCTTGCAGATCAATGCGCAAAACTGCGTCCACTGCAAAACCTGCGATATCAAGGATCCGACGCAAAACATTGTCTGGGTGACACCAGAGGGCGGCGGCGGCCCCAACTATCCTAATATGTAAGACGATATCGGGGTGCGGCGCTTCCCCTTGTTTGCGCGCCCTTTCCCGGGTATTTCAAATTATTTTTATAAATTTCCACAAAGCATTTAATAAGCTTAGTGCTGTGGTCGTCTTGTACTGGGGAGAGCACAAAGAACCGTCGCTCCGACCGAATCCACCTACCAGGAGTTACCTCATGCTGAGCCTTCACACCAACACGGCGGCCCTCGCCGCTCAAAACGCGATCAACACCAACCAGGCATCGCTGGCAACCTCGCAAACCCGATTGAGTACCGGTTTCCGCATCAATTCCTCCCAGGATGACGCGGCCGGCCTGCAGATCGCCACCCGTCTGCAGGCGCAGACCAGCGGCATGGCCGTCGCCATGCAAAATACCCAGAACAGCATCTCGATGATGCAGACCGCCGACGGCGCACTGAGCGAAACCACGGCCATCCTGACGCGCATGAAAGACTTGGCCACCCAGGCCGCCGACGGTTCCTCGACGGCCCAGGACCAGACCGCGATGCAGGCTGAATTCGACACCCTGACTTCCCAGCTGAGCAACATCGTCAGTAACACCAGCTTCGGCGGCACCAACCTGCTGAACAGCACTAACGGCACATTTGCCGCCGCCGGCGGCGTGCAGTTCCAGATCGGCGACACCTCGGCGCAAAGCATGACGGTCGACATCTCGACCCAGGTTTCTGCGATGTCCACCGCCCTGACGGCCGCTTCCGCCGAGTTCACCGGCGCCCTGACCGCGGCGCCTACGGCTGCGCCGACCGCCGGCGCCGAGCTGACCAGCGCCGCCAGCGCCAACGCCGCCATCGGCAACCTGAGCACCGCAATCGACTCGGTCAGCACCGTCCGCTCGGCACTGGGTGCGAATGAAAACAGCCTGCAGCACACCTACAACAATCTGTCGAACGTCAGCACCAACACCACCGCTGCAACCGGCCGCATCATGGACACCAACTTTGCTACGGAAAGCTCGACCATGACTTCCGACCAGATGTTGCTGCAAGCTGGTACCGCGATGCTGAAACAAAGCAACAGCATCAATTCGCTGGTTATGACGCTGCTGCAATAATGCTTGTCCCATCCTGACAGAAGAGCGTCGGGATCATCAGGAGCCAACCGCGAGCGGTTGGCTTTTTTTTGCCCACGATAAATGGGAGAATTCGCCATGGCCTTCCTTACCGCTTCCTCCATCAATCCGCTGCCGCTGGCGGGACCGCGCGCCGGCGCCGGCTTGCCGGCCCTGGCCGCCCCGGCCGCCGTCGTTGCGCCCGACCCGGCCGCGCCCGCCACGCCCCTGCCCGTGCCGCCGGGCCAGTCCGTTCCGGCCGGCGCATCCGTCTTTCCCGGCGTGCCGGCGCTGCTGGAAGAGATGGCCGCCGCCGCCCTGTTTGCGCCAGGCGGCGCGGCCGGCCTGGCCGGTGAGGCGAACGCCGGGACGACTCCTGGCGACACCCCGGCCATGCAGGAAGACCAATTGTTTTTATCCCGGCAAGTGGTCTGGCAAGCGCCCGATACCGGCACCCTGGCGGCGTCCTGGCGCGTGATGTTCAAGACCTACGGCGAACAGCGCGCCGCCGTACTGGACATGAACAGCGGCCAGCACTTGCCCAGCAGCCTGTTCATGGCCGACCAGAATCCGGCCCAGTTGCGCGACAGCCAGCGCGCGCCGTCGGCGCTGGAGGCGCAATCCTGGCGTTTCGTGGTGTACGGCTGGGGCGGACAAAAGATGCTGCTGCGCCTGCTGGCCGGCGACGACGACGAAGCGCCCGCCGAGAAACGCCGGCGCACCAAGGTGGCGCTGCGGCTGGAACTGGTGTTGCCCGAGCTGGGCAGGATGGTGATCCAGATGGAACCGCTGGGCGACGCCATCTTGCTCGACCTCGCCACGCCCCACGCCGGCGCCATGCTGCACTTGCGCGCCATGCTGCCGGAGTTGGCTGGCTTGGTCGGCCGCGCCGGCTTGCGCATCGCCCGCTGCCGCATCGGCCATGAATTGCCAGCCATCCGCGTCGACGAAGATTATCCGCTGCGCAGCGCCGCGGCCACGCTGCCGCTGGCCTTGTTCAAGGCCATGGCCGAGGTCGCGCTGCGCCTGTCGCAGCCGCCGGCGCAAACGGCGCTGGTCCCGGCCGCCTGAACGCGTACTTGGCTCAGCCGACCGTGCCGACGATGCTCACTTCGCGGTTTTCCGGGATTTCATT
>DASYLQ010000648.1:0-6393 GCA_036009485.1 Janthinobacterium sp. | reverse complement strand
GGCATCGGCATGGTGCACCAGCACTTCATGCTGGTGGAGAATTTCACCGTGCTGGACAATGTCATGCTCGGCAGCGAAGGCGGTTTCAAGCTGGCCAGCCAGCGCGCCGCGACCGAAGCGAAGCTGCGCGAGATTTGCCGGCGCTACCGCCTCGACGTCGATCCGCTGGCGAAGATCGAAGACTTGTCGGTCGGCGCCCAGCAGCGCGTCGAAATCCTCAAGCAAATCTACCGCAGCGCGACTATCCTGATCCTCGACGAACCGACCGCCGTGCTGACGGCGCAGGAAACCCGGTCGCTGTTCGAGATCCTGCGCCTGTTCAAGGAGCAGGGCAAAACCATCGTCCTGATCACCCACAAGCTGCAGGAAATCCTCGACATCACCGACCAGGTGACGGTGATGCGCGGCGGCCGCGTGGTCGGCGCCGTCGACACGGCCCAGACCTCGAAGGAAGAACTGGCAAATATGATGGTCGGCCGTCCGATCCAGACCCATTTGCCGCGCGCGCCCTACCAGCCGGGCGCGCCGCTGCTGGAAGTGAAAGACTTGCAATTGCTCGACGGCCAGCAAGTCAAGCTGCTGGCCGACATCAACTTTACTTTGCGCGCAGGCGAAATCGTCGCCATCGCCGGAGTGTCCGGCAATGGTCAGAGCGAGTTGATGGAAATCCTCGCCGGCATGCGCCTGCCCACGTCCGGCCGGCTGACCTTCCTCGGCAAGGAATTGCCGTACGCCAGGCACAGCGACGCCGACGGCCTGCCGCGCATCTTCCGCCGGCTGGGCATCGGCCATGTGCCGGAAGACCGCTTGCGCGACGGCATCGTCAAGAATTTTTCGGTAATGCAAAACACCGTGCTCGGCTACCAGGACCGCGTCAAGAACCGCTGGGGCTTGTTCGATTTCAAGGCCATCGCCAAGCGCTGCGGCGAATTGCTGAAAACCTTCGACGTGCGTCCGGCCAATCCTGACCTGCGCATCGGCCTGCTATCGGGCGGCAACCAGCAAAAGGTCGTGATCGCCCGCGAAGTGCTGGCCCAGCCGAAGATGATGCTGGTCGGCCAGCCGACGCGCGGCGTCGACATCGGCACCATTGAAAGCATCCACGCGCAATTGCTGGCCCTGCGCGACGCCGGCGTCGCCATCTTGCTGGTCTCGGTCGAGCTGGAAGAAGTGCGTTCACTGGCCGACCGCATCCTGGTCATGTCGGGCGGGCGCATCACCGGCGAACTGAAGATAGATGAATTCGATACCACACGCATCGGCCTGCTGATGGGGGGGATGCACAAATCATGAAGAAAACCGAATTGCCGCGCTGGGCGACCGCCTTTGTCTTGCCTTTGTTAAACCTGCTGTCGGCCTTCCTGGTCGCCGCCCTGGTCATCTGGCTGCTGGGCGAAAGCCCGGGCGAATCGCTGGGCATCTTGCTCAACAGCGCGATCCTGAACCCGGAAGGCTTGAGCTACACGCTGTTCTATGCCAGCACCTTCATCTTCACCGGCTTGTCGGTCTCGGTGGCCATGCATGCCGGCTTGTTCAACATCGGCAGCGAGGGCCAGATGTATGTCGGCGGCCTGGGACTGACCCTGGCCATGCTGGCCCTCGACCATATCTTGCCGGCCTGGGCGCTGATTCCCGCCGGCATGATCGGCAGCGCCGTCTTCGGCGCACTGTGGGCCTTCCTGCCCGGCTACCTGCAAGCGAAACGCGGTAGCCACGTGGTCGTCACTACCATCATGTTCAACTTCATCGCCGCCAGCCTGATGAACTTTGTCATCGTCAAATACCTGGTGCCTGTGGGCGAGCAAAATCCGGCCAGCCGCGTCTTCGCCGACGCCGGCGCGATGCCGCTGCTAAATAAATGGTTCCCCGTCATCGGCGAAACACCGCTCAACATCAGCCTGCCGATCGCCATCGCCGCGCTGGCGATCTACGGCGTCATGACTTGGCGTTCGTCCTGGGGTTATGAATTGCGCGCGATGGGGCAAAACCAGCAAGCCGCGCATTACGCCGGCGTCAAGATCAGCGCGATGATCATCGCCGCGATGCTGATTTCCGGCGCCCTGTCCGGCCTGGCGGCGGTCAATTCCGTGATGGGTTCGACCCATTACCTGAGCCTGAACTTCACGGCCGGCGCCGGCTTCATCGGCATCGCGATTGCGCTGATGGGGCGCCAGCATCCGGTCGGCATCTTCCTGTCGGCGCTGCTGTTCGGCGCGCTGATCCAGGGCGGCTTCGACCTGTCGCTGGAAAAGCCGAATATTCCGCAAGAGACTTTCATCTTCATCCAGGGCTTGATCATCCTGTTCTGCGGCGCGATGGAGAATTTTTACGCGCCGGCGATCCTGGCGCTGATCAATCGGGGCGGCCGGAACAAGGGAGCACAGGCATGACTTTCGACGACTTGCACATCGCCGGCATCCTGGTGTCGACCATCCGCAACGCGCCGGTGCTGATCTTCGCCGCCATGGCCGGCTTGTTCGCCGAACGCAGCGGCGTGGTCGACATCGCCCTGGAGGGCAAGATCCTGGCCAGCGCCTTCGCCTCGGCGGCAGTGGCTTACGCCACGCAAAACCCGTGGTATGGCGTGGCCGCCGGCATGGCCGTGTCGGCCGCGCTGGCACTGCTGCAGGGCTATGTCAGCATCACGCAAAAAGGCAACCAGCTGGTGGCCGGCATCGCCATCAATATCGCCATGAGCGGGCTCACCTTCGTGCTGGCGCAATTCTTTTTCCAGCGCGGCGGCCGCACCCCGGACCTGGGCGACGCCCGTCTGTTCGACGTGGTCTTGCCGGGCACGGCGGCGCTGGAGAATATCCCCTTCATCGGCTGGTTGTACGGCCACTTGATCGGCGGCCATTCGGTGCTGGTCTACCTGGCCTTCGGCCTGATTCCGCTGGTGCACTGGGTGATTTACCACAGCCGCTTCGGCCTGCGCCTGCGCGCCTGCGGCGAAAATCCGCATGCGGCGGACGCGGCCGGCGTCAGCGTCGAACGCACGCGCTACCTGGCGATGTTCGTGGCCGGCCTGCTGTGCTCGTTCTCGGGGGCTTACCTGGCGATCGTCCAGAGCGGTTTCTTCTTGCGCGACATGTCGGCCGGCGCCGGCTACCTGGCCCTGACCGCCATGGTGTTCGGCAACTGGCGGCCGATGTACACGGCGCTGGGCTGCCTGATGTTCGGCTTTTTCGGCGCGCTGCAGATCCAGATCGAGGGCCTCGACCTGCCGCTGCTGGGCCGCATTCCCGGCTCGCTGATCCAGATGGTGCCGTACGTGGTCACCGTGGTGGTGCTGGCCGGGCTGATGGCCAAGTCGGTGGCGCCGAAGGCGGCGGGGAAACCGTTCGTCAAGTCGCGTTAGATTTCTATTGAATACGCTTTTACACGATTTCTCATTCCTAAGTACCTAAGTAGCCCCCAATAATTTATTGTGATGTCTGACTGCCCTGTCCGGCGCGCCGCGGCGTTGCCCGCCGCTAGCAGTGCTCGCACTGCGTCGCAGCGGGCGCCTTGCGGCGCATCCGCTCAGGTTCGCCATCCATTCACAATAAATTCCCGGGGGCTACTTAGTCGGAAATAATTGTGGAATTTTGGCGAACATAGCGGGACGGTGCAGCAGGGGTTTCGCGGGATATTTCCCGCCCGCCTGGTGCGCGACGGCTTGAATTGATGGCATTTCGGCCAGCCATCGGCCGGCGCTTGCTTAACTGAATGGCATCTTATGGTTGGATTGCCGGTTTTTTGCTGTTGTTTTATGCCGGGACGTCTCGCGGATTTGCTTTGCCTCAATACTTTGGAAGGGCCGCTCTTTAGAGTAGCGCTGGTGCCTGCGCCACCAACGAAAGCCCGCCATGAACCTCCCGCCCCTCCTGATTCACACCATTTTTCACGCCGCTTTTCACGTTTCTCCGCGCCCTGCCCCTCGCGTCGGCCATTTGCGCACACGCTGAGCGTGCCGCATGCAATTGCTCAACCAGACCGCCTTTCCATCGCAGGCCTTCGACAGCATCGACCAGCATGGCGAAACCTTCCATGTGTTCGTGCTGCGCCAGACCTTCGACCTGACGCCGGACGGATTGGCCGCCGCCGACGAACAGGAACCCCTGTGCGATACCGATGCTTTTTTCGGCGCCGTGAACGGCAGCGGCGTGCGCCAGGAATCGGATTTCTGTCCCTGCAAACCGCGCTGCGACATCATCGTCAACGCCAGCGCCCACGCGCCATCGGCCATCCCGGTCCAGCGCTTCGAGACCGGACTCGAAGTGCGGCGGCCGGAGCGCATGCCGGCGGATCCGCCTGTCCAAGGGGAAAGCCTCGGCGAATGCCTGCTGCATAAAACCCTGCTCGTCACGGGCGAGCGCAGCCTGCGCCAGCGCGCCTTGCCGCTGCGCCTGATGATCGCCGCCGCGAAGTGGATGACCCTGGGCCGGGTCCGCATCCCGGCGTGGCGCATGACGCCGCCGCAGCCTTTTACCACCCTCCCCTTGCGCTACGAGTGCGCTTTCGGCGGCGAGCACCGGATCGATGCCGGGACGACGCCGGCCCAGCGCGCCGGGCGCATGGACAAGGAAGCCCTAAAGGAAGCCTTGTTGACGCCCGAGGAACTGGCGGCGCATCCGGATGCGGCGGCGACGGGCGCGGGCCAGCCGCTGGCGCACCAGGTCTGCGAGGCGAACCCGCTCGGACTCGGCTTTGCCCGGGCCTGGTACCTGAAGGCGAGCGGCGGCAAGACTGTGGCCGCCCCGCGCATCGAATATCCGGCGCAAGCGATGACGGCGCGGCGCTTTTGCGCGGCGCTGGAGGGACGCTGGACGCCGCAAACGGCGGGCTTCGGCATCGTCGGCCGCGCATGGCTGCCGCGCGCAGCCCTGGTCGGCCAGGACCGGCCGGCCGCCCCCGGGAGCACGCTGCCGCGCGACTTCGATCAGGGCTACTGGAATGCCGCGCCGGCGGACCAGCAATGCGGCCATTTGCGCGGCGATGAATGCATCACGCTGCTCAATCTGTGCCCGGCCGCGCATCCGGCCGCCCGGCGCGATCCCCAAGGGCAGACCCTGCTGCGCTTTGCGCTGCCGGGAGCCGGCGCTTACCTGGCCTTGAGCGACGTCGACGGCGCCGTCGGCATCAGGCATCTGGCGATCGATACCGTGACCGTCGATCCGGACGCCAGCCGCGTCGATATCGTGTGGCGCGCCGCGCTGCCGGCGGCGGCGCGGCTGGCCCGCGTCCACCTGCGCATCGGCGCCGCCGGCGCGGCCGAAGCGGAAACGGATCGTCCAGCCGCAACGCCGGCCGGCTCACACTCCACCACCCCGGGGATCGGCCATGTCGCGTGAATTCGTCACCAAGAGCAGCCGCTTTTTCTGCATCAGCCTCAGTCCCGATGTCTGCAAGACGCCCAGGGGACCGGGCACGCCCGCCGTCCCCTACATCATCAAGGGCGAGTTCCAGGACGCGACCGGCGTCTCGCCCAACATCCGCAGCAACGGCGAAGCGCTGGCCCTGGCCGACAGCACCGTCATCCCCACCGTGACCGGCGACGAAGCCGGCACCGCCGGCGGCACGACCAGCGGCACCTATGGCAAGCGCGTGCAGCATAACGAGAAGAGTGCCAGCGTCTCGTTCAACGGCCAGCGCGCCATCCGCGAAGGCGACCTGGTCTGGATGAACGACAAGAACACCATCGGCAAGATTTACATGCGCGGCGGCGAGGCGCCGAAGGTCCCCGGCGCGCCGGCCACGGCCGAGGAAAGGCAATTCGACCGCGAGTTCGAGGCCGCCATGGCTTCGGGCGATCCGGCCCGCCGCATCTCGCCCGCCCTGCTCGCCCTTCAGCCAGGCTGCGGCAGCGCGGCGATCGCCGCCGCGGTGGCCGCCACGGCGGCGCAAAAGACTGCAGTGCCGGCGGCCCGGTCCGTCCCGGCCAGCGACGGCGGCGGCGGCACCAGCAGCGGCAAGGCGAGCGCCAAATCGGACAAGCCGCCCTCCTGCGGCCCCGCCGCCGCCGCCCCCGGCGGCATGGCCGTCAGCAGCCGCCATCCGGTCCATTTCGGCACCGGCGAAGAGGTGCTGGAGCAGACCGATTTCGTGCTCGACGGCGCCTGGCCGATCGCCTGGACGCGCTGCTACCGCTCCGGCGCGGAATGCGAAGACTGGGGGCTGCTCGGCGCGCGCTGGGCCACCGCATTCACGGCCAGCCTGTCCGTCACGGACAAGGGCGTCGTCTATCACGACGCCGGCGGCAGGGCGATCCGCCTGCCGCCGCTGGCGAGCGGCCAGTCCTGCGACAGCCGCAAGGAAGGCTTTGTCCTCGAACACAGCGGCGACGACGCCTTCACGCTGACCTGGCGCGGCGGCGGCGTGGATGCCTTTATCCGCGCGGCGGACGGCTGGCTG
>DASYLQ010000647.1:0-6607 GCA_036009485.1 Janthinobacterium sp. | reverse complement strand
GGAAGCGCGCCCGCTTCAAGGGCGGGGCCGGGAAATGGGTAGGCGGCGACACCATTTCGGTCAGCAACGGCTCCGGCTACAACTCGTACACGCCGCTGCAGATCGCCCACGCCGTGGCGACCCTGGCCAACGACGGCGTGGTCATGAAGCCGCACCTGGTGAAGATCATCGAAGATGCGCGCACCAAGGCGCGCACCCTGACGGTGCCGAAAGAAAGCTACCGCATCCCGTTGAAACAGGAAAACATCGACATCATCAAGGCGGCCATGGTCGGCGTCAACAGCGAGCCCGGCGGCACGGCCTACAGCGTCTTCGCCCACGCCGGCTATACCTCGGGCGGCAAGACCGGCACGGCGCAGGTGGTCGGCATCAAGAAAAACGAAAAGTACAACGCCAACACGGTCGCCGCGCGCCTGCGCGACAACGCCCTGTACACGGCGTTCGCGCCGGCCGACAAGCCGCGCATCGTGCTGGCCATGGTGGTGGAAAACGGCGGCTGGGGCGGCAGCGTGGCCGCGCCGATCGCCAAGAAGGTGCTCGACTATTTCATGCTGGGCAAGCGGCCCAACGAAAAGGACACCACCAAGGTGCCGAAGGAAGATGCGGACGTGCTGGCGCCGGTCGAGGAACCGAGCGCCGAGGAAGCGGCCGCGGCGGCCGCCGCCAACGCCGCCGCCGCGCCCAACCAGCCAGATCCCGTCAATCCCGCTCCGGTTCGGCCGCCCGCCGCGCCGCCCGGCACCAAACGATAAGGATGGCAGCATGCGCATGAATCAAAACTCCTGGTGGTCGCGAGTGCGCCCGTATGTCATGGTGTTCGACGCACCGCTGGTGCTGATCCTGATCGCCCTGCTTTTCACCGGCCTGGTGACGCTGGAGTCGGCCGGCATGGGCATTCCCGGCAAGGTCGGAGACCAGTTGCGCAATATCGTCATGTCCTTCCTGGTCATGTGGGCGGTGGCGAATATCCGCCCGCAACTGATGATGCGCATCGCCGTGCCGGTGTATGCGATGGCGGTGCTGCTGCTGCTGGCGGTGGCGCTGGCCGGCACCGTCAAGCTGGGCGCGCGGCGCTGGCTGCATGTCGGCATCGACATCCAGCCGTCCGAATTCATGAAGATCGCCATGCCGCTGATGCTGGCCTGGTTCTTCCAGCAGCGCGCCGGCGCGCTGCACTGGCATTCCTTCCTGATCGCCGCCGTGCTGCTGGCGATCCCGGTCGGCCTGATCGCCAAGCAGCCCGACCTGGGCACCGCGCTGCTGGTGATGGCGGCCGGCTTTTATGTGATCTTCCTGGCCGGCCTGTCGTGGAAAACCCTGGTCGCCCTGGTGGTTGCGGTCGGCGCCAGCCTGCCTGTGCTGTGGTCGGTGATGCACGACTACCAGCGCCAGCGCGTGATGATGCTGATCGATCCCTCCTCGGACCCGCTGGGCAAGGGCTTCCACATCATCCAGTCGACCATCGCCGTGGGCTCGGGCGGCATTTCCGGCAAGGGCTGGAAGCACGGCACCCAGGCCCACCTCGAGTTCATCCCCGAGCGCACCACCGACTTCATTTTCGCCGTGTATTCGGAAGAGTTCGGCCTGATCGGCAACCTGGTGCTGATGTTCCTCTACCTGCTGCTGATCGGCCGCGGCCTGATGATCGCGGCCAACGCGCCCAACCTGTTTACGCGCCTGCTGGCCGGCGCCATCACGATGATTTTCTTTACCTATGCCTTCGTCAACATGGGCATGGTCAGCGGCATCCTGCCGGTGGTCGGCGTGCCGCTGCCGTTCATGAGCTACGGCGGCACCGCCCTGCTCACGCTGGGACTGGGCTCGGGCATCCTGATGAGCATCCAGCGCCACCGCAAGCTGGTGCAGAGCTGATGCGCGCCGTTTGCGCAGCGCTTGCATCGGCATCGGCGCCCGCGCGGCGCGGGCCGGCGCGCCTGGCTCGCGCCGGCAACGGCGCCGCCTTGCCGGTCTGGCTGATATTGCTGATGCTGGCCGGCTGCGGCACCGTCTCGAAGCAGGTGAGGGCGCCGTCGGCATCGCCGCCGGCGCCGCCGTCGTCGGCGGCGGCGCGCCCCGAGCCCGGCGTGCCGGTCTTGCCGCCGGCCGGTTCCGGCCGCGGCGGCTATTACAAGGATGACGGCCCGGGCGATAATCCGCCGCCCGGCCTGTTGAACGTGCCGGACGCCGAGCCGCGCGTCGAGCCCTACCTGCCGCGCGCCAACCGGCCGTATGTCGTGTTCGGCACCACCTACACGCCGCTGACCGGCGACACGCCTTTCGTCCAGCGCGGCGTGGGCAGTTGGTACGGCAAGAAATTCCAGGGCCAGCGCACTTCGTCGGGCGAACTCTACGATATGTACAAGATGACCGCCGCGCATCCGACGCTGCCGATCCCCTCGTATGCGCGGGTGACCAATCTGGCCACCGGCAAGCAGGTGATCGTGCGCATCAACGACCGCGGGCCTTTCCATACCAACCGGGTCATCGACGTGTCGTATACGGCGGCGCTGCAACTGGGCTTCCTCGCCAAGGGCAGCCACGAGGTGCAGGTCGAGCGCCTGCTGCCGGCCGATATCGAGCGCATCAACGCCGCAAAACTGGCGCCGCCGGCGCCTCAGCCGGAAGCGCCGCCGCCGGCCTTGTTCGCGCTCTCGGCCGCGCCGGCCCCGGCCGCGCCCGAGATCGCGGCATTGATGCTGGGCGACCAGGCGCCGGCGCTGACGACCGAAGCGCCGCAGATGGCCGCGGCGCCGGTATTGCTGCCGGTAGCGGCGCCGCCGCCCGAAGAGATGGTGCCGCTTGCGGCCCAGGCCCAGGCATCGGCCCGGGCCGTGCCGGAAGCCGCCAAGGGCGGGTTTTATTTGCAACTGGGGGCGTTTGCGCGCAGCGAGAATGCCGAAGCGGTGCGCACCCGCCTGGCTCCTTATGCGGGCGAGGTCGGCGTGCTGGAAGTGGTCGATGCGGGGCCGGTGCACCGGCTATACAGCGGCCCCTTCCAGACCCGCCAGGAAGCCAGCCAGGCGCTGGCGGCACTGCCGGCCGGGATGAACCTGAAGCCGATTATCGTGCAGCGCTGAAGCGCCACCGGTCCCGGGCTAAGCCAGTTTCTTCTCTTCCGCCATCTCGTCGGGAGACTTTTGCGTGCGGTACAGGCGGGCATACACGCCGCCCTGCTGCAGCAGTGCCGCGTGGGTGCCGGTTTCGGCGATGCGGCCGCCGTTCATGACGACGATGCGGTCGGCGTTTTCGATGGTCGACAGGCGGTGCGCGATGACCAGCGTGGTGCGGCCGCGCATCAGCACTTCCAGCGCGGCCTGCACCTGGCGCTCCGATTCGCTGTCCAGCGCGCTGGTGGCTTCGTCGAGGATCAGGATGGGCGCGTCCTTGTACAGGGCGCGGGCGATGGCCAGGCGCTGGCGCTGGCCGCCGGACAGGCGCAAGCCGTTTTCGCCGACCATGGTCTGGTAACCCTGCTGCTGGCGGGCGATGAACTCGTGCGCGTAGGCGGCATGGGCGGCCGCTTCGATTTTTTCCATGGCCGGCTGCGGGTCGCCGTAGGCGATGTTGGCCGCCAGCGTGTCGTTGAACAGCACCACGTCCTGGCTCACCAGGGCGATCTGGCTGCGCAGGGCCGCCAGGCGGTAATCGTGCAACTCGATATCGTCGAGCAGGATGCGGCCGCTGCTGGCGTCGTAGAAGCGCGGCAGCAGGCCGGCCAGCGTGGTCTTGCCGCTGCCCGAGCTGCCCACCAGGGCTACCGTCTCGCCGGCGGCGATGTCCAGCGATACCTCGTACAGGGCAGGGCGCGACTCGGGATCGGCGGCATTGTAGCGGAAGCTCACCGCCTCGAAGCGGATGCGGCCTTCGACCCGTTCCGGCGCCCGCGTCCCGTTGTCGGGCTCGGCGTCGGCGTCCATCAGGCCGAACACCGATTCGGCGGCGGCCAGGCCGCGCTGCATCGGCTCGTTAATCTTGGTCAGGTTCTTGATCGGCGACTGCATCGCCATCAGCGACACCATGAAGGCGACGAAGGCGCCCGGCGTCAGGGCGCCGGCCTCGGCGCGCAGCAGGGCGAAATAAATCACCGAAGCCAGCGTGATGCCGACCAGGAGCATGATGGCGCCGGAATTCATCGCCGCCGTCGCGGCATGCTTGACGGCCAGTTGGCGGTTCAGCTTGACCACCTGGTCGAAGCGGCCCTGCTCGTAAAGCTGGCCGCCGAAAATCTTCACCACGCGCTGGCCGCCTATGCTTTCGTCGAGCACCCGCGTCAGTTCGCCCATCGCCGCCTGGGCGCTGTGGCTCAGGTGGCGCATGCGCCGGCCGGCGAAGGCGACGATCAGCGCCACCAGCGGCAGCAGGGCCATGCAAAAGGCCGCCAGTTGCCAGTCGATGTTGAACAGGACGATCAGGTAGCCGACGGTTGCGACCGAGTCGCGCACCAGCACGTTGATGACGTTCAGGCCGGCCTGCGACACCTGGCTGGCGTCGAAGGCGACGCGCGACAGCGTGGTGCCGGTGGACGACTGGTCGTAAAAGCGGTTGGGCAGGCGCAGGATGCGGGCGAACATGCCTTCGCGCAGGTCGGCCTGGACCCGGCTGCTGAGCCAGGCGGCGCCGTAATCGCCGCCGAAGCTGGACACCATGCGCACCGCGGCCAGGCCGAGAATCACGGCGGGGATCGCCCACAAGGCGGACTGGTGGCCGGCGCTGGGCAGGAAACGGTCGATCCAGCCCTGCACCGCGCCCATCAAGCCGGTCGCCGCGCCCGGCGGCAGCGGCGAGCCGCCGGTGCCGCTGGCCGGCCGCAGCGCATCGACGACGTTTTGCAGCTGGCGTATCAACAGCACGTCCGTGGCCGAGGCGATGGCCACCGCCAGCAGCGTCAGGACAGCGATCGCGCGATACGGGAGGAAGTGATCCAGCAGGCGAAAATAGAGGTGTCGGCTTCGTTGCACGTGTGCGGCTGAAAAAAGAAGGAAAGAGCGGCATTGTACCCGCCTTTGCGGCGCCGCCCGCGGCTGGGCGCGGCGCCTGGACGCTTGCGGGCCCGGACTTTGGGCCGGGTTTGTTGTTTTTTTGGCGCCGCGTCCTTACAGCGGTCTATTTACAGCCATGCATGTCCTGCTCGGGGAAATCGGCCTTGATCTGGTCCAGGCGCGACTTGGTCGGGCCGTCGAGGTCGCGGAACTGGTAGGCGAACTGTTTGCTCGGCGCATAGCGCGGGCTGACGCGGGCGCTGTGCACGCCCTGCTTGAGCAGGCTGGCCAGCAGGGTCTGGGCCGCCGCCTCGGTCTTGAACACGCCCAGCGAAATGGCCCAGCGCAGCGCCGTATTGTCCGAGATGACGAAATAATTCGTCACGCCCAGCTGTTTCAGCTCGGCGGTCTTCTTGTCGGCGCCTTCCTTGCTGCCCTGCGGCGGGATATGCACGATATAGCTGGAGATTTCCTGGCCCGGCGCATTGTGGCGCGCCTGGCGGTCGCCCAGTTCCAGGTCGGCCACGCGGGCTTCGAAACGGCGCGCGTCGGCCAGCACGAAATTGCCGATCTCGGTACAGGCGATGAGGCGGCGCGGCGCCGCCGCCGCGCCGGCCGCGGCCGCGCTGTCGGCCGCTTCCGCGCTGGCGCGCGCCGGCGAGATCAGGCTGATCTTGTCGGCGTTGAGCTGGTTCTTCAGGCGGCCCGGCTCGCGGGCGTCGCCGCCCAGGCTGCCGAGGTAGCCCTTGCCCAGCGCGAACAGCACGACGTTGACGGCGAACAGGCACCAAAAGGTCAATTTCAGCATGGCTTATTCCTGGAACAGATAAGGCGCGGCGCTTTGCAGTCCGATGAGCACCATATTATCGACCACCCGGTGCGGTACGGCCAGCGCCGGCGCGATGAAGGGCGCGGCGCCGCCGGACACCAGGCATTCGGCGGCGCCGTGGGCGGCAAAGGCGCGCTCGATGGCGCCGGCCTGCGCCGCCAGGCAACCGCTGCGGATGGCGTCGTCGGTATTGTCGGCGAAGCCGGCCGGCGGCGCCTGCTTGCCGGCTATCTGCGGCAGTTGGGCGGTATGGCGCGCCAGCGAACTGGCCATCAAGCCCAGTCCCGGCAAGATCATTCCTCCCAGGAATAGGCCGTCGGCGCTGACGGCGTCGATGGTGGTGGCGGTGCCGCAGGTGGCGACCAGGATGGCGCGGTCCGGGGCCAGCGCGCGGGCGCCGATGGCCGCGGCGAAGCGGTCGCAACCCAGTTGCGCCGGATTGCGGTAGCCGTTGCGCAAGCCGGCCAGTTGCGGCAGCGAGGCGAAGCAGACGACCGGCGCCGGGCCGGCCGGCGCCAGTTTCAGCAAGTCCAGCAGGCGTTCGCGCATGGCGGCGCCGGCGACGTTGGACAGCAGCACGCCGGTGATGGTGCGGCCGGCCAGCGCCGCCGACCAGGCGGCCGGCAGCGCGTCCAGGCCGGCGTGCGCCGCGGCGCCGTCGGCCAGCCAAGCGCCGGGAGCGGCGGGGCTGTCGGCCGGACCGGCCGGCAGCGCGGCCAGCGCCCATTTGACGCGGGTATTGCCTGCGTCGATCAGCAACAGCATCGTCTCATCCTTCCTTCGGGCGCAAGCTCACGTC
>DASYLQ010000646.1:0-8332 GCA_036009485.1 Janthinobacterium sp. | reverse complement strand
GCTGGCGCCGGAAATCAAGATCGACGATTTCGCCAAAATCGACCTGCGCATCGCCAGGATCGTCAATTGCGAACACGTCGACGGTTCCGACAAGCTGCTGCGCCTGACCCTGGACGTCGGCGAAGGCCGCCTGCGCAATGTCTTCTCCGGCATCAAGGCCATGTACCAGCCGGAAGAACTGATCGGCAAACTGACCGTGCTGGTGGCCAACCTGGCGCCGCGCAAGATGAAGTTCGGCGTATCGGAAGGGATGGTCTTGGCGGCATCGGCGGCCGATGAAAACGCCGCGCCGGGGATTTATATCCTGAATCCGTGGCCGGGCGCCGAGCCGGGCATGCGCATCCGCTAGACGCGCATGCCCGGTTTAAGTCAAGCGTCGCGCCGGGCGCGGTAAAATAGCCGTTGCCGATTTCTTCTAAGAAAGACAATATGAAATTTTCCAAACAATTCAACTTGTACGAATCCGATCATACCAAGTTCATCAAGGAACTGAAGGCGAAGAATCCAGGCATGGAAGAAGGCCAGCGCGCCGGCCGCGCGCTGCTGTGGGACAAGGCGCCGGTCAGCCTGAGCGAACAGGAACGCCAGCTGGAATCGGCTGTCAAACAACAGCCTTACGTCTACCAAAACAAGGTTTAAGCACCCGGAGCGGGAAGCATGTTGCCAAAGGACGCGGCGACAGCGCCGGCCGGCGCCGATGTGGCCGAAGCCGATAGCGCCGTCGCGACGGGCTATGCAGCCGATGGCGCCAGCGAGGCGGGCGGCGGCGCGGTAGCGGACACGGCAGGCACGACGGCGGGCCAGGCCGTCGCCTTGGCGCGCCTGTACGGCGAACCACTGATGCGCATGCCGACCGACCTGTACATCCCGCCCGACGCGCTGGAAATTTTCCTCGACGCCTTCGAAGGCCCGCTCGACTTGCTGCTCTACCTGATCCGCAAGCAAAACTTCAACATTCTCGATATTCCGATGGCGCAGGTCACCCTGCAATATCTGAAATACGTCGACCAGATCCGCCTGCACAACCTGGAACTGGCCGCCGAATACCTGTTGATGGCGGCCATGCTCATCGAGATCAAGTCGCGCATGCTGCTGCCCTCGCGCAAGAACGAAAATGAAGAAGAGAGCGGCGACCCGCGCGCGGAACTGGTGCGGCGCCTGCTCGAATACGAGCAGATCAAACTGGCCGCCTACGACTTGAACGCGCTGCCGCAGATCGACCGCGATTTCGTCCGGCCGCAGATCTTTATCGAGCAAAGCCTGGTGCCGAACTGGCCCAGCGTCGAGCCGGCCGACCTGCAGCAAGCCTGGCTTGACGTGCTGAAGCGCGCCAAGCTGACCCAGCACCACCGCATCAGCCGCCAGGAATTGTCGGTGCGCGAACACATGTCGAGCATCCTGCGGCAGTTGCAATCGGCCCGCTTCGTCGAATTCGCCGAACTGTTCGACATCGCCGGCGGCGTGCCCATCGTCGTCGTCAACTTCGTCGCGCTGCTGGAACTGGCGAAGGAAACCCTGATCGAGATTACCCAGGCCGAGCCGTTTGCGCCTATTTATGTGCGGCTGGCGTATGCGCCGGTCTGAACGCATCTCATAGCAAAAAAAAACAAGCGAAAGTACTCATGAAAATCATTTCCTCCATTGAAGAATTGCGCGATCAGTTAAGCGGCCAATTGCGCACGGCCTTTGTGCCGACGATGGGCAATCTGCACGAGGGCCATCTATCGCTGATGCGCCTGGCGCGCAAGCACGGCGACCCGGTGGTGGCCTCGATCTTCGTCAACCGCCTGCAGTTCGGGCCGAACGAAGACTTCGACAAATACCCGCGCACCTTCCAGGCCGACGTCCAAAAGCTGGAAAAGGAAGGCGTGTACGTGCTGTTCGCGCCGACCGAGAAAGACTTGTATCCGGAGCCGCAGGAATTCCGCGTGCGTCCGCCGGACGACCTGGGCAATACGCTGGAAGGCGAGTTCCGTCCCGGCTTTTTCGCCGGCGTGACGACGGTGGTGCTGAAGCTGTTTTCCTGCGTGCAGCCGCGCGTGGCGGTGTTCGGCAAGAAGGATTACCAGCAGTTGATGATCGTCAGGAACATGAGCCGCCAGTTCGCGCTGCCGACCGGGATCATCGCCGCCGAGACCTACCGCGCCGAAGACGGCCTGGCCCTGTCATCGCGGAATATGTACCTGTCGGCCGACGAGCGGGCCGAGGCGCCGGCGCTGTACCGCAGCCTGAATCTGGTCGCCACCGAAGTGCGCAGCGGCCATCTCGACATGTTCGAACTGGAACGGGCGGCGATGGGCGAACTCAGCCAGCGCGGCTGGAAGCCCGACTATATCTCGATCCGCAAGCGCATCGACCTGCAACCGCCATCGGCCGGCGACCTGGCCAAGGGCGAGCCGTTGGTGGTGCTGGCGGCGGCCAGGCTGGGCAATACGCGCTTGATCGACAACCTGGAAATTTGAACTTCATGGTTCAGCGGCATGCGGCGGTCGCCGGCTTCGTCGCGCGCAGTGATCGCTTTAAATAATCGACGTAAATAATCGACGCCGGCCCGGCGCGCGTTTTTTATTTTTTTAACAGCGGCATCCCGCACGGATGCCATACCTGCTATGCATCCGGCGCCCTGCGCGCCAGGCGGCTTTCTTCGATACTGGTGCCCTGACAATCCGTTCCGGCGGCCTGTCCGATCCGACAACAGCGCACGGAGACCGGTATGCAATCGTGGTATGGCAGCATGGCGCCGAATCAGCGTCGCACTTTCTGGGCATGTTTTCTCGGCTGGGCGCTGGACGCCATGGATGTCCAGCTGTTCGCTTTCGTGATCCCCACCCTGCTCACGGTCTGGGGCATGAGCAGATCCGAAGCGGGGTTCATCGGCACCTCGGCCCTGATTTCCTCGGCCCTGGGCGGCGTCATCGCCGGCCTGCTGGCCGACCGCATCGGCCGCGTCAAGGTGCTGAAGCTGGCGATCCTGTGGTTTTCCCTGTTTACCGGCCTGTCGGCGCTGACCGATTCCTTCCACCAGCTGCTGCTGACGCGCAGCCTGCAAGGCCTGGGTTTCGGCGGCGAATGGGCCGCCGGCGCGGTACTGATCGGCGAAGTCGTCGACAAGCGCATCCGCGGCCGCGCCGTCGGTTCGGTGCAAAGCGGCTGGCCGGTCGGCTATGCCGCCGCGGCGCTGGCCTACTGGACCATCTTCACCGTGCTGCCGGAACACCAAGCCTGGCGCGTGCTGTTCCTGGTCGGCGTGCTGCCGGGATTGCTGGTGGTGTGGATGCGCCGCAATATCGAGGAATCGGTGGCCTTCGACGCGGCCGCCGCCTACCGCGACCAGACCAGCCCCTGGGCCAACTTCGCGCTGATTTTTTCGGGCCGGATGCTGCCGCTGACCGTGATGGCGTCGCTGATGGCGGCCGGCGCGCTGGGCGGCAACTATACCATCCTGACCTGGCTGGTGACCTATCTGCGCCAGACCCGGGGACTGACCGTGAATATGACGACCATGTATCTGTCGGTGAATATCTTCGGCTCGTTCTGCGGTTATGTCGGCATGGCTTACATGAGCGACGGCCTGGGCCGGCGCAAGACCTTCGCCCTGTCCGCCGCCGGCGCCACGCTGACCGTGCTGGCGTATACTCAGTTCCACCTGCCGATGGGCGTCTTGCTGCTGCTGGGCTTTCCGCTCGGCCTGTTCCAGTCCGGTATCGTCTCCGGCATGGGCGCCTGCTTCACCGAACTGTTCCCGGCGCAGATACGCGGCACGGCCGGCGGCTTTTCGTATAACTTCGGCCGCGGCATCGGCGCCCTGGTGCCGGCCGGCGTCGGCATGACCAGCGTCTCGCTCGGGCTGGCCGTGTCCATCGGCGTCTGGGCCGCCTGTTCTTACCTGCTGGTGTTCGCCGTCGCGCTATTTTTGCCAGAAACCCGTAACAAGGAGCTTGAAATCCATGTCTGACACCCTACAACCACGCAACGGCGGCCAGATCCTGGTCCAGGCCTTGCTGCGCAACGCCGTCGATACCGTCTACTGCGTCCCCGGCGAAAGCTATCTGCCGGTGCTCGACGCGCTGTACGACGCCAAGGGCATCCGCACCATCCCGACCCGCCACGAAGGCGCGGCCTCGAACATGGCCGACGCCTACGGCAAGCTGACCGGACGCCCGGGCATCTGCTTCGTCACCCGCGGCCCCGGCGCCACCCACGCCAGCAACGGCGTGCACACGGCCAGGCAGGATTCGACGCCGATGATCCTGTTCGTCGGCCAGGTCGACAGCCGCTTCAAGGGCCGCGAAGGCTTCCAGGAAGTCGATTACGCGCAGATGTTCGGCGGCCTGGCGAAATGGGCCACCGAGATCGACACGCTGGAACGGATCCCGGAAATCGTCTCGAAGGCGTTCAGCATCGCCATGTCGGGCCGTCCCGGCCCGGTGGTGATCGGCTTGCCGGAAGACGTGCTGTTCGGCTCCGGCCTGGCGGCGGATGCGCCGCCGGTGCGGATCGCCCGCGCCGCGCCGGAAGCGGCCGCGCTGGACGAGCTGCAGGCCCTGCTGGCCGGCGCGCGCCAGCCGCTGCTGGTGCTGGGCGGCAGTTGCTGGGACGAGCCGGGCGCGCAGGCGCTGAAGCGCTTCGTCACGGCCAACAATCTGCCGGTGGCGGCCTCGTTCCGGCGCCAGGACTTGTTCGACAACCGCGATCCGCATTACGTCGGCCAGCTGGGCCTGGGCGCCTCGCCGAAACTGGCCGAGCGCGTCAAGAACGCCGACCTGCTGCTGGTGATCGGCTCGCGCCTGAGCGAGACCGTGTCGGGCGGCTATACGCTGATCGAAAGCCCGGCACCCTCGCAAACGCTGGTGCACGTGCATCCCGATCCGGAAGAACTGGGCCGGGTCTACCTGGCCGACCTGCCTATCCTCGCTTCGCTGAATACTTTCGCCCGCGCGCTGGACGGCCTGGCGCCGGCGCCGGCCCAGCCCTGGGCCGCCTGGACCGAGGCGGCGCGCGCCGATTACGTGGCGCATTCGACGCCGCCGGCCGCCCATGCGGAACTGGCCGGCGTCGACCTGGCGCAGGTGGTGGCGCACCTGAACGAGGTGCTGCCCGACGACGCCGTGATCGCCAACGGCGCCGGCAACTACACGGTATGGGTGCACCGCTTCTACCGCTACCGCCACCTGGCGACCGAACTGGCGTCAACCAACGGCGCCATGGGCTACGGTTTCCCGGCGGCGATCGCCGCCAAGCTGCGCGAACCGCGGCGCGACGTGGTCTGCTTCGCCGGCGATGGCTGCTTCATGATGTACCCGCAAGAGCTGATCACGGCGATGCAGTATGGCGCGCCGCTGGTGGTCATCGTCGTCAACAACGGCATGTTCGGCACCATCCGCATGCACCAGGAGCGCGAATACCCGGGCCGCATCTCGGCCACCACGCTGGCCAACCCGGATTTCGTGGCGTTCGCGCGCTCGTTCGGCGCCCATGCCGAGCTGGTCGAGCGGACCGGGGATTTCGCCGCCGCCTTCCAGCGCGCGCGCCAGGCCGGCGTGGCGGCGCTGATCGAATTGCGCACGGACCCGCGCCAGATCACGCCGCAGGCGCGTCTGGCGGAGGTCTGAACATGCCCGCTCAAACAGGAGGAACAGGAATGCAAATTACAGGTGAAATGATTATCGGCCGCCACAGCGTGAGCGGCAGGGAAGGCCAGCTGTTCGCCCTCGCCGCCGCCACCGGCGAAGCGCTGGCGCCGGCTTTCGGCGCGGGCGGCGCGCGCGAGGTGGCCCAGGCATGCGAACTGGCCGAAGCGGCTTGCGACGCCTACCGCCTGCTGCCGGACCAGCGCCGCGCGGTGTTTTTGGAAGCCATCGCCGACGGCTTGATCGCCCTCGGCGACACGCTGATCGAGCGCGCCCACCTGGAAAGCGGCTTGCCCAAGGCGCGCCTGGAGGGCGAGCGCCTGCGCACCGCCAACCAGCTGCGCCTGTTCGCCACGGTGCTGCGCGCCGGCCGCTGGCATGCGGCCGTCATCGATTCCGCCCTGCCACAGCGCACGCCGCTGCCGCGCGCCGACTTGCGCCAGCGCCGCATCGCGCTCGGGCCGGTGGCGGTCTTCGGCGCCAGCAATTTCCCGCTGGCGTTTTCGGTGGCCGGCGGCGACACCGCCTCGGCGCTGGCGGCGGGCTGCCCGGTGGTGGCCAAGGCGCACAACGCCCACCTCGGCACGTCCGAACTGGTGGCGCGCATCATCCAGCAGGCGGCCGAAGACACCGGCATGCCGGACGGCGTGTTTTCGCTGGTGCTGGGCGCCGGCAGCGAGATCGGCCAGGCCCTGGTCAGCCACCCGGCGATCCAGGCGGTCGGCTTCACCGGATCGCGCCAGGGCGGCCTGGCCTTGCTGCGCACGGCGCAGGCGCGCCAGGTGCCGATCCCGGTGTATGCGGAAATGAGCAGCATCAATCCGGTATTCCTGATGCCGGCCGCCCTGCGCACGCGCGGCGAAAGCATCGCCAAGGGCTTCGCCGATTCGCTGGTGCTGGGCGCCGGCCAGTTCTGCACCAATCCTGGCCTGCTGATCGCGCTGGAGGGCGCGGCGCTGGAAGCCTTCGTCCACGCCGCCGCCGACCTGCTGGTCGCGCGCGCGCCGGCCACCATGCTGACGCCCGGCATCCATGCCGCCTATTGCAAGGGCGTGCAGCGGCTGCAGCAGGCGGCGGCGGTGCTCCAGGTGGCCGAAGGCATGGCGCCGCAGGGACCGTACCAGGCCCGGCCCGCGCTGTTCCGCACCGACGCCCGCACTTTCCTGGCCGAGCCCGCGCTGGAAGAGGAAAATTTCGGCCCGAGCGCATTGCTGGTGAGCTGCCGCGATGTCGAAGAGATGCGCAAGGTGGCGGCGCGGCTGGAGGGACAGCTGACCGCCACGCTGCAGCTGGACGAAGCCGACCATCCGCTGGCCGCGGCGCTGATGGCGACGCTGGAACGCAAGGCCGGACGCATCCTGTTCAACGACTTCCCGACCGGCGTGGAAGTCGGCCACGCGATGGTCCACGGCGGCCCGTTCCCGGCCACCTCGGATGCCCGCAGCACCTCGGTCGGCGCGGCCGCCATCGAGCGCTTCCTGCGCCCGGTGTGCTACCAGAACGTGCCGGACAGCCTGCTGCCGGCGGCGCTGCAGGAAGCCAATCCGCTGCAGTTATGGCGCCTGCGCGACGGCGAATTGCTCAAGGGCTGACGGCGCCTTCGGCCGGGTCGGCCGCGGCGGCCAGCACGGCGTCGGGCCAGGCGCCCTGCCGCACCAGCTCGGCGCTGCGCTGGCGGATGATTTGCGTCACTGCCCACATGCCGTCCGCTGCGGCGCGGTTCTTCGGCCAGACGATGGCGACGTCGCGGTGGATTTCCGGCTGCACCAGGCGGTAGCTTTTCAGGCGGCCGGCGGCGACTTCCTCGATCACCGCCGCCGACGGCAGCACGGTGCAGCCGCAGTTTTCCAGTACCAGGCGCTTGGTGATGGAAATCGAGCCGTCGCATTCCAGCGCGATATGCGCGGAAAAGCCGTAGCGCGCCGCCAGCGATTCGACCAGCACGCGCAAGCCATGGTGGGTGCTGGGCAGGATCAGGGGGATGCCGCCAAGGTCGCGCACCGCGATGGAGTCGCCCTGCAGCGGATAATCGGCCGGCGTGATCAGGTGGATTTCTTCGCTGAGCAGCAAATCGAATTGCAGCGCGCCCGGACGCTCGGGCAGATACAGGATGGCCAGGTCGACGCCGCCGTCGCTCAACTGGGCCAGTATCTGGCTCGCCAGGCCTTCGACGAAGCGTACCTGGGTCAGCGGAAAGCGCTGCTTCAGGGCCTTGCCCAGGCTGCCGAAGAGGATGCGCGCGATGGTCGGCTGCGCCGCGATGCACAGCCGGGCCGGGCCCTGTTCGGCGCTGTTGCGCATGGCTTTTTCCGCCTCGGCCAGGATCTGCGCCATCGCTTCGGCATACCCGTGCAACTGCCGGCCGCGCTCGGTCAGCGTGACGCCGCGGCCGCTGCGGTGGAACAGGCGCACGCCCAGTTCCGACTCGAGCAGGCCGATGCGCCGGCTGACGGTGGATTGGTCGGCGCCCAATTCCATCGCCGCGCGCGAAATGCTGCCGCTGCCGGCCACCCGGGCGAACAGGCCGAAATCATCCGAATTCATTCAAGCTCCATCCAGTGTGTGGGCAAAACCATTGAGTAAGCACGCCGCATAGGCAAGCGGCATGATACTGCAAGCCGGCCGTTTACGTCGTCCCCGCCGGCCCGCCGCCCGCGCTTTATCGGCTGAATCCGGTAAAATCGCGTCCTCGATTTTTATTC
>DASYLQ010000645.1:0-5467 GCA_036009485.1 Janthinobacterium sp. | reverse complement strand
TGGCTTTCGTTTGCAGCTTATCGACAAGGCAATAACTCATCTCAGTTCGCGGGAAAAAAGGCCGAGGCCTTTAGGGTGTCGGCATCTCCTCGCAAGGACTCCGGAGCTCCCCACCGTATCGCGCGTCGCGGGTGACTGGATCTCGGGCCTTGATCCCGTTCTATCGTATTTCGGACGTATTAATCCTCACTTCGCCCCATACTGCTTGTGGCTGCTACGACCGTTTGCTACAGTCCAGGTCGAGGGGGGCCGTGCGGAGACGTGTAGACTGTTCACGCGAGCCCCACAGACCTTGCAGTATTTGAATAATGAGCCGAAATGACCGCCATGACTACAACCCCGCAGCCGCAAGAACTGCCGCGGGTGTTCGGCCGCCGCCTGCTGTTCGCAATTGGCTTCGCCACGTTAATCGGCTTGCTGAACAGCCTGCCGTCCGAGTCGCCAACCATGCTTGTCGTAGGGCGGGCGTGGCTGGTCGGCGTATTTGCATTGATCGCTTTCGGCCTGTTCGAGCAATGGCCCCGGCACTTGCCCTCATGGTTGGCGCGCTGGGTCTTGCAAATTCTCGGCGTGGTTGTTTCAGTTCCTCTGGGCTCGCTCTTCGCCTACTGGCTTACCACTGGAGGCGATTTCCAGTTCTTGCACGATCGTATGCGCTTTACCGGGTTGATGATTCTGACTGTGACCAGCCTGTTTTTTGCTCCGTGGATAGCGCTCGGCGCCATGGTTCGTCAACGCGAGGCGTTTGCGCGCAGCCAGAAACTCGCCTTCGCGCTTGAACGAAGCGAACTGGAACGCCAAGCCCTCGACGCCCGCATGCGTTTGTTACAGGCGCAGGTGCAGCCACATTTCCTGTTCAACACCTTGGCCAATGTACAGGCACTTGTGGACACCGGTTCGCCCAAGGCATCACAAGTGCTGGGTACCCTGATCGCGTACTTGCGCGCGGCGGTGCCGCGCCTGAACGAATCGTTCAGCACACTCAGAAACGAACTTGTGCTGGCGCGTTCCTATCTGGATCTGATGCACTTACGAATGCCCGACCGACTTCAATTCGCGATTCATGCCGACGATGAAGCGCTCTCACTGCGCTGTCCGCCCCTGGCTTTGCTGACGCTCGTGGAAAACGCGGTTCGACACGGCATCGATCCGAGCGAGGATGGCGGGCGCATCGACATTCATGTCCAGCGATGGGACAGCCGCTGCCGCGTACTCGTCAGCGACACCGGGGTGGGTTTGAAGCAGACCGGTGGCGGCTTGGGTACCGGCCTGTCCGTATTACGCGAGCGCCTCCAACTGAGCTTCGGCAGCGGCACCCAGTTAAACCTCACCGAGATGGAACCGCACGGCGTGTGCGTCGAACTACTGTTCCCTGCGCAAAGGAGCATGGGATGAACCGTCGTCCCACCGCGTTGATCGCCGATGATGAACCGCTGCTGCGCGAGACCATGGTGCGCCTGCTTGCGCAAGCCTGGCCGGAGCTCGATGTCATTGCCTTGGCGCGGAACGGGCGCGAAGCGCTTGCCTTGTTTGAGGCATCACACCCCGATGTCTGCTTCCTGGACGTTCACATGCCGGGGATGTCAGGAATGGACGCTGCACGTTGCATCGGCAGACGCGCTCATCTGGTGTTCGTCACCGCATTCGATCAGTACGCTGTCCGTGCATTCGCGGAAGGGGCGCTCGACTATCTGGTCAAACCGGTCGAAGGGGCTCGGCTAGCCGAGACCGTCGCACGGCTCCAGCATCGTCTGCGCGCCGCCGAACCTGCATTGAATACCGACGCACTTTTGCAACAGCTTTCCATCAGGCTGCGTGAAGACCCAGCACCAGCCTTCCTGCGCTGGATCCGGGCCAACATTGGCCAAACCCTGCACCTGATTCCCGTCGACCACATCGACTACCTCCGCTCGGACGAGCGCTATACACTGGTAGCGTGGCACGACGGCAATGGCACGTCGGCCGAAGCGCTGATCCGCATGCCGCTCAAGGACCTCGTGCCCCAGCTCGATCCGGCGCAGTTCGCCCAAGTGCACCGCTCGGTGGTGGTCAACCTGTACGCGATCAGTCACGTGTTGCGCGGGCTGAACGAAACGGCGGATATCCACCTAAAGAGACGAAGCGACGTACTCAAAGTCAGCCGGGCCTATCTGCATCTGTTTCGTCAAATGTAAGCAGTGACATGGCGCGCCGTCAACCGCCACCACCTGTACGCGCTGTCCGTCATTCATGACACTGTCCCCGTATTTCGTCCCATGACCATGTCATTACTGAGCACTTGCCGATAAATTGCGTCTCTCCCGCGTGTCTGCATCAGCGGGTAAAACCACATCGCTGCAAACTAATCGAGGATTGACATGACATATGCTCCCGTTGAAAAGGCACGGCGCGAAACCGCGCAGGACGCACCATCCGTCGCTCACAGGCAGGCAGCCCGAGGGGCGGGTAGTCTGACCGGCTTTTCGCGCAAGGCTCTCGCCGCCGCTGCCACATTGTGGTTCGCTGTAGCCGCCAGCGGACAGATGATCTTCGTACTCTATATTCTGTCCTTCTATGGCCGCTCGGCGGTCCGGGGCGACCTCGAAGCGTGGAACCGAGTAATGCCGAAAGGCCATGTTGCCGGCGACACGATCGGCAATGTCGCGATCATGATCCATATTCTCATCGCCGCCATTGTCACCATAGGCGGACCACTGCAACTTATCCCGAGAGTTAGGACAAGCTTTCCGGCCTTCCATCGCTGGAATGGCCGCGTCTACTTTATCACTGTCGTCGTGGCCAGTATTACCGGCCTCTACATGGTGTGGGCCCGCAGCCAGTTCGGCAGCGCATTACAACATGTTGCCATCAGCATCAATGCGGTCTTGATTGTGCTGGCCGCCTTGCTTGCCCTGCGCCGTGCCCTGGCACGACAGCTTGCCGCCCATCGACGCTGGGCCCTTCGCCTCTTTATACTCGTGAGCGGTGTCTGGTTCTTCCGCGTGGGGCTGATGTTCTGGATCGCCGTCAATGGCGGGCCTGTCGGCTTCAACCCGGAAACATTTCAGGGGCCAGCTCTCAGCGCCCTTGGGTTCCTCCAGTATCTCCTGCCGCTGGCGGTACTCCAGTTGTACTTCATGGCGAAAGAGGGCGCCAGTCCGGTTACGCGGATCGCCACGGCCGGCGCGCTTATTACGCTCACGTTCGCGATGGGCATCGGCATCGTGGTTGCAACAATGGGAATGTGGCTGCCGCATATTCGTTAAAGTCAGTCGACCCGATGCGGTTTCCGTGTTGAGTACGATTTCATTTTCTTCAGGCTAAAAATCGAAGTATGGTCGGGTCATTTGGAAGATGGGCGGGTGAACCGAACGCTTACGATCTTTCGCTTTCCAATAGGAAATGCTTCTGCGGTGCGCCTTTTATCGGGAATAAGCGGTACAAATAAGCCAATAAAAATCTTTCGTAATTGGCTATCCATGACTTATTCGAGACCGCTTAAAATCACGCTGTGGACGCTGGCGACCCTGTTGCTGGCCATCGCCGCCATCGTCGTGTTCATCCTCGCCTTCGACTGGAACCGCGCGCGTCCCTTCATCAACCAGCGCGTGTCGGCAAGTACCGGCCGCGAGTTCGCCATCAACGGCGACCTGAAAGTCCGCTTCAGACAGGGGCTGGAAACGGAGCCGGGCTGGCGCCGCTATATCCCGCGGCCGGAAATCAGCGCCGCCGACGTCCGCATGAGCAATCCCGACTGGGCCAGCGCCGGCCCGCAGATGGTCAGCGCGCAACACATCGTCATCGCCCTGCATCCGCTGCCGCTGCTGGCCAGGCGCGTCGTGCTGACCGACCTGGCGCTGGATGCGCCGCGGATCGCGCTGGAGCGGCGCGCCGACGGCGGCAACAGCTGGACCCTGAAAAACAATGGCCCGTCGGCCTGGAGCGTCGACATCGAGCGCATGCGCTTTGCCGAGGGACATCTGCGCTACCTCGACGAGGGCATAGGGCTCGACCTGCGCGCCACGGTGGCGTCGATCGCCGGCGCCGCCGCGGCGGCGCCGGACAGCGGGAGCGCCGCGCCGGTGCAAACGCCGGTGCCACAGTATGGCCTGCAATTCACGCTGGGCGGCAGTTACCGCAAGGCGCCCGTCATCGGCGGCGGCAAGGCCGGCGCCGTGCTGTCGCTGCAAGACGCAGACACCGTGTATCCGGTCCAGGCCAGCGCCATGATAGGCAAGAACAAGATCGCCGTCGACGGCACGCTGACCGATCCGCGCTCGCTGTCCGGCATCGACCTGCGACTGACGTTGGGCGGCGCCAGCATGGCCGACCTGTACCCGCTCACTGGCGTGCTATTGCCGGACACCCCGGACTACGCCACGCACGGCCGCCTGATCGGCAAGAAAGATGGCGACAACTGGAATTGGACTTACCAAAACTTTACAGGCCAGGTCGGCGCCAGCGATTTGGCGGGCACGCTGGAATACCTGACGCGCAAGCCGCGGCCGCTGCTGCGCGGCGCGGTGACGTCGCAGCAGTTGCGCCTGGCCGACCTGGGACCGGCCATCGGCGCCGACAGCAATGCTGAAAAGAAAGCGCGCGGCAAGGCGCCGGTGCAGCCTGCCGGCAAGGCCTTGCCGGTCGAACAGTTCAATACGGCGAAATGGGGGGCGCTCGATGCCGACGTCAAGTTCAAGGGCAAACGCCTGGTGCGCACCAACAATATCCCGCTGCAAAATATCGTCGCCGACATCCACATAAAGGACAAGGTGCTGAGCCTGACGCCGCTGGACTTCGGCATGGCCGGCGGGAATATCACGTCGAATATCTCGATGGATGGCCGCAAGGAGGCGATCGCCGCGCAAATGAAGATGGCGGCGCGGCACCTGAAGATCCGCGAACTGTTTCCCAAGCTGCAATCGATGCAAGCCAGCTTCGGCGAAGTCAACGGCGACGCCGCCTTGACCGGCCACGGCAATTCGGTATCGGCTATGCTGGCGAGCTCGAACGGCGAGCTGGCCGCCGTCGTCAGCGAAGGATCGGTCAGCCATTTCATTCTTGAAGCGGCCGGCCTGAACGTCGCCAACGCCATCTTCGTCAAGCTCTTCGGCGACGAACAGATCCACCTCAATTGCATGGTCAGCGATTTCGGCGTCAAGAACGGCCGCGCCGACGTGCGCCGCTTCGTGCTGGACACCGACAACGCCGTGGTCGACATCAGCGGCAGCGTCGACCTGGCGCAGGAGACGCTGAACCTGGACGTGCGGCCGAAAACCAAGGGCATGCGGATATTTTCGCTGCGCACGCCGCTGTACGCCAAGGGCAACTTCGAACATCCCGACGTCGGCCCGTATAAAGGCCCGCTGGCGCTGAAGGCCGGCGCCGCGGTGGCCCTGGCGGCGGTCGCGCCGGCGGCGGCCGTACTGCCCCTGGTCAACCTTGGCAAGGTGCCGGAAACCGATTGCGCCGCGGCGCTGGCGCAAGCGAC
>DASYLQ010000644.1:0-2443 GCA_036009485.1 Janthinobacterium sp. | reverse complement strand
GGGCCCTATCAAGCTTTACCATCAAGCTTTCATCATCAGGCATCGCATCCTTGCCACTATGGGCCTCACTATGGGCCGGACGCGGCGCCGCCCGGCGCTTGTAACAGCCGTTACAAAACTTACCCTTTAGGAAATACCTATCTGCGGCGGAACGACTACTATGTATAAATGACAAAGCTGCTCGAATCACAGGCTTGGAGCTTACTGGAGCACTATTATGAAATTGCCCATCATCACCGCGAGCATCATTGCCTACGCCATCCTGGCAGCCGCATGGATCTGTTATTCCGAGCTTTTGATCCGCTAAGCCGGCTATTTTAACAGCCTCGCCGGCGCCTGCGCCATTCGGCCGCCGCGGCGGCCGCGCCGTTGACCGAGTAGCCACACCAGCAAGAGAAACCAGTAAAAAACGCCAAGGCCGCCCGCGGGCGGCTTTTTGTTTTACGTCCGCGTCCTGACGCGCTCAGTTCGCCGCACCCAGGCTCAGCGCGTGCGCGCGGGCCGCTTCCGCATCCTTCTTGCTGCTTTCGCGCTGGGCCGCCGTCATCATCGTCGGCCAGCCGATCATATGCTGCTCGGAAATTTCCGCCAGGGCGGCGATCCATCCCGGCGCCTCGTTCAGGCAAGGGATGTAATGAAAAACCTTGCCGCCGGCCGCCTCGAAGTCGTGCCTGGCTTCCATTGCAATTTCTTCCAGGGTTTCCAGGCAATCGCTGGTAAAACCCGGACACAGCACATCGACCCGGGTCACGCCTTCGCGCGCCAGTTTTTGCAGCGTCGGCGCCGTGTACGGCTGCAGCCATTCGGCCTTGCCGAAGCGCGACTGGAAAGTCACCAGGTACTGCTCCGGCCTCAGGCGCAGCCTGGCCGCCAGCAGGCGCGCCGTCTTCTGGCATTCGCAATGATAGGGATCGCCCAGCATCAGGGTGCGCTTCGGCACGCCGTGGAAACTCATCACCAGTTTTTCCGGACGGCCGTTGACCTCCCAATGGTTCAGCACCGAGTCGTGCAAGGCATCGATATACGCGTCGTGGTCATGATAATTGCGGATAAAACGCAATTCCGGCACATTCCGCACCGAGCCGTAGTGGTCGAACACGGCGTCGTAGATGGAGCCGGTGGTGGTGCCGGAATATTGCGGATAGGCGGGCAGCAATAAGATTCTTTCATGGCCTTCGGATTTGAGCCTGGCCAGCACCTCAGGCAGCGAGGGCGACCCGTAGCGCATCGCCATGGCGACGCTGACGCCGTCGTGTCCGCGTTCGCCGAGTGCGCCGCGCAGCAACAGCGCCTGCTTTTGCGTATGCACTTTTAACGGCGAGCCTTCGCGGGTCCAGATCGACGCGTATTTCTTGGCCGACTGGCCGGAGCGAAACGGCAGGATGATCAGGTTCAGGATGAACCACCAGACCAGGCGCGGAATCTCGACCACGCGCGGGTCGGATAAAAATTGCTTCAGATAGCGCCGCAGCGCCGACCGGGTCGGCGCGTCGGGCGTGCCCAGGTTAACCAGGACGATGGCGCTGCGGGCAATGCTGCCGTGGGCGTGGGGCGGTTCTTTCAAGAAGGACATGGGGGCGGCTGCTTGGATGTGGAGGACAACTTGCCATTATAGTTATATCTGGCAACTATGCGTGGTGAACCGGGAGGAAGCGGATTCAGGAAGCCAGCAACTCCCGGGCATGCTTGCGCGTGGTCGCGGTGATTTCGAGGCCGCCCAGCATGCGCGCCACTTCCTCCACCCGCGACTTGGCGTCCAGCACGTCGATGCGCGAAGCCGTCTTGCCGTTTTCCAGCGTGCTCTTGGCCACCTGGAAGTGCTGGCCGGCCTGGCTGGCCACTTGCGGCAAATGCGTCACGCACAGCACCTGGCGCTGCTGGCCCAGGCGTTTCAGCAGGCGTCCGACCACCTCCGCCACGCCGCCGCCGATGCCGCTGTCGACCTCGTCGAAAATGAGCGTCGGCGTCGTCGTCGCACTCGAGGTGATGACCGAGATAGCCAGCGCGATGCGCGCCAGTTCGCCGCCGGACGCCACTTTTGCCAGCGGCCGCGGCGCCGTGCCGGCATGCCCGGCGACCAGGAATTCAATCTGTTCCTGGCCGCTGGAAGACGGTTCGCCGGGGTTCAGCGCCACGTCGAACCTGCCGCCGGTCATGTTCAGGTCTTGCATCGCCCTGGTCACGGCCTCGCTCAACAGCCTGGCCGCGACCTGGCGGCTGACCGACAGCCGGGCAGCCGCTTCCATATAGGTGGCCTTGACCTTTTCTTCCTGGCGCCGCAGCCCGTCGAGATCGCTGGCATCGGCTAGTTGGCGCAATTTTTCCGCCAGGCGCGCCTGTTCTTCAGGCAATTCTTCCGGCGTGACGCGGAATTTGCGCGCCGTCGAGTGGATCGCTTCCATCCGCGCGTCCACCTGGCGCAGCCGTTCCGGATCCAGCTCGA
>DASYLQ010000643.1:0-3267 GCA_036009485.1 Janthinobacterium sp. | reverse complement strand
GGCGCAAGCAGCTGTCCAGCGGCTTGCCCGAACTCGACGAGCTGATCGGCGGCGGCCTGGAAGAAGGCATGAGCACCCTGATCTCCGGCCCGCCCGGCACCGGCAAGTCGACGCTGGCGGTGCAATTCGTCCACGCCGCCGTCCAGCGCGGCGAGGGCTGCGCGATGTTCCTGTTCGAAGAAGCCCGCAACAACCTGCTGAACCGCTCGGCCGGCGTCGGCATGGATCTGACGCCGGCCCTCGAGGCCGGCCTGCTGACGATCCAGCAGATCGACCCGGCCGAACTGACGCCCGGCGAATTTTCCCGGGCGGTGGTGGACGCCGCCGCGCGCGGCGCCCGGGTGGTCGTGATCGACAGCTTGAACGGCTACATGAACGCGGTGCCGGACGAGCGCTTCCTCACCACTTACCTGCACGAATTGCTGACTTACCTGGGCCAGCGCGGCGTGCTCACCTTGCTGGTCGGCGTACAGCAAGGCATGCTCGGCACCAGCATGACCACCTCCGTCGACGCCAGTTACATCGCCGACAACGTCATCATGCTGCGCTATTTCGAGGCCGAGGGCGAGGTGCGCCAAGCCATTTCCGTCTTCAAGAAACGCGGCAGCGCGCACGAGCGCACCATCCGCGGCTTCGGCATCGGCCCCGGCGGCATCAGCGTCGGGCCGACGCTGAAAGGCTTCCACGGTATTCTCACCGGGGTGCCGACCTACGGCGCACTGGGCCAGGGCCCGGCCGACACCGCGCAGGCCAGCTGAGCGCCATGGAACAGCGCATCCTGATCTATGCACCGACCGGGCAGGATGGGGCGCTCACGGCGAAAGTGCTGTCGATGGCGGCTATCGCCAGCCACGTCTGCCGTTGCGCCGGCGAACTGGGACGCCAGCTCGGCCTGGGCGCCGGCGGCGTCGTCACGGTGGAAGAAGCGCTGCCCTCGGGCGGCTTCAAGGCGCTGGCGGAATACGTCGCGTGCCAGCCCGGATGGTCGGACTTGCCGATCATCCTGCTGACCCACCGCGGCACCGATTCGCTGTCGGTGCACCACGCCGTCTCCAGCCTCGGCAACCTGACGCTGCTGGAACGCCCGGTGCACACGCTGACCCTGATCACCTCGGTGCACGCGATCCTGCGCGCCCGCAGCAAGCAATACCTGGTGCGCGAGGCGGAGCGGCGCAAGGATGAATTCCTCGCCAGCCTGGGCCACGAACTGCGCAACCCGCTGGCACCGATCAAGACTTCGGTGTCGCTGCTCAGCCACCTGTACCCGGACTCTGCGCCGGTCGGCAAGATCCGCGACGTGGTCGAGCGCCAGGTGACCCACCTGACGCGGCTGGTGGACGACTTGCTCGACGTCGCCCGCATCACCAGCGGCAAGATCGAACTGCGCCGCGACGACATCCGCTTCAGCGCCGTCATCGGCCACGTCGGCGAATTGTGCGCGCAGCCGGCCGCCAACAAGCGCATCCACATCGATTTCGACTTGCCGCAGCAAGACGCGGTGCTGCACGCCGACTATGCACGCGTGGTACAGATCCTCGCCAACATCCTGTCGAACGCGGTCAAGTTCACGCCCTTCGGCGGGCATATCGAGGTGCATGCCTGGGTCGACGCCGGCCAGCTGTGCGTCAGCATCAAGGACAGCGGCATCGGCCTGGATGCCGAGGAAATCCCGCGTATCTTCACCATGTTCGAGCAAAGCAAGACCGTCACCGGACATATCTCGAGCGGGCTGGGGATAGGCCTGAGTTTGTCGCGCCAGTTCGCCGAAATGCATGGCGGCAGCGTCGACGCCTACAGCGACGGCCCCGGCCTGGGCAGCGAATTCCTGATCCGCCTGCCGCTGCTGGAGCTGCGCCAGGACGGCGCGGCGGCGCCCGCGGTGCAGGCGCAGGCACAGGCTTGCGCCGCGAAATGCAGCCATGTGCTGGTGGTCGACGACAACCGCGACGCCGCCGATTCGCTCAAGGCGCTGTTCCAGATGGATGGCTACGACGTGGCCACCGCCTACGACGGCTACGCCGCGCTGGCGGCGCTGGAAAAGCAGATGCCGGAGCTGATCGTGATGGACCTGGGCATGCCCGGCATGGACGGTTATGAGGCGGCGCGGCTGATCCGCGAGCGCGCGGATGCGCAGCGGATCCTGATGATCGCGCTGACCGGCTGGGGCCAGACCGACGCCCGCAGCCGCACGCTGGACGCCGGCTTCGACCACCACTTGATCAAGCCGGTGGATTTCAACGACATCATCGGCCTGGTCAACGCCAGGTTCGGCGCCGGCGCAAGCACCTGAACGCTTCTGAAGCGCTTTACTTCCAGTCGCCGCGCAGAGCGTGGACCTGGTCGTACAGGAATTCCGGCGTCGCCTGCTGCGGCGGCACCGGCGCGCCGACCGCCAGCGCCAGCCTTGAACGCAGGCCGCCGCGGAAGGCGCGCTCGAAGACATTGTCATGGCTGTGGCTGAGCAAATGCCCCCACAAGCCGCTCAGCGCCATCGGGACCACCGGCACTTTCGAGCGTGCCAGGATCTTGGCGATGCCGCCCTTGAACTCGTTCATCTCGCCGGTGCGCGTCAGCTTCCCTTCCGGGAAAATGCATACCAGGTCGCCCTCGTGCAGCGCCTGGGCGATGTCGACGAAAGCCTTTTCCATCAGCCACGGATCTTCCTTGGCGGAGGCGATCGGGATCGCCCTGGCGGTCCTGAAGATCCAGCCCAGCAGCGGCAGCTTGAAGATGCGGTGGTCCATCACGAAGCGGATCGGCCGCGGGCTGGCCGCCATGATGACGATGGCGTCGACATAACTGACGTGGTTACACACCAGCACCGCGGCGCCCTCGGCCGGAATGCGCTCGGTGCCGACGCCCTTGACGCGGTGGATGGTGTGGATCAGCAGCCAGGCCAGGAAGCGCATCAGGAATTCCGGCACCAGCGAAAAGATGTACACCGCCACCAGCGCGTTCAGCACGGCGGTGACCAGGAACAGTTGCGGAATCGTCAAGCCCTGCCCCAGCAGCACGATGGCGACGCCGGCCGCGGCGACCATGAACAGCGCGTTCAGGATATTCATGCCGGCGATGGTGCGCGAAATATGCCTGGGGTCGCAGCGGGTCTGGATCAGCGCGAACAGCGGGACGATGAAAAAGCCGCCGAAGACGCCGATCATGGCGATGTCGAACAGGATGCGCAGCACGCCGTGCTGGGCCAGCAGGCCGGCCAGGCCGAGCGGCGCCGTATTCGTATAGGCCAGGCTGGCCAGATAGAGGTCAAAG
>DASYLQ010000642.1:0-5840 GCA_036009485.1 Janthinobacterium sp. | reverse complement strand
ACAGCCGGCGCCGCGCGCTGCTGATAAGCGCGCTGACCGTCGGTGCGTCGGCCCGGCGCCCGCAGACCGGGCCTTAACCAGTATAATGTCCGGTTCATATACATTTTTGGCCGTGCACACCCATGCAAGATAAATATAGTCCCGCCGACGTCGAACAAGCCGCCCAATCGCACTGGAAGGCGATCGATGCCTATAAGGCCGTCGAACACGACCCGCGTTTTCCGAAGGGCAAATACTACGCCTGCTCGATGCTGCCTTACCCGTCCGGCAAGCTGCACATGGGCCATGTACGCAACTATACGATCAATGACGTCATGTACCGCTACCTGCGGATGAACGGCTACAACGTGCTGATGCCGATGGGCTGGGACGCCTTCGGCATGCCGGCCGAGAATGCGGCGATGGCCAACAACGTGCCGCCGGCGCAATGGACGTATGCGAACATCGCCCACATGCGCCAGCAGATGGAGTCGATGGGCCTGGCGATCGACTGGTCGCGCGAAATGACCGCCTGCAAGCCCGAATACTATAAGTGGAACCAGTGGATGTTCCTGCAGATGCTGGAAAAAGGCATCATCTATAAAAAGACCGGCACCGTGAACTGGGATCCGGTCGACCAGACCGTGCTGGCCAACGAGCAGGTGGTCGACGGCAAGGGCTGGCGTTCCGGCGCGCCCATCGAAAAGCGCGAAATCCCGATGTACTACGCCCGCATCACCGACTACGCCGACGAATTGCTGGCCTATGTAGACGACAAGCTGCCCGGCTGGCCCGAGCGCGTGCGCATCATGCAGGCCAACTGGATCGGCAAGTCGACCGGCGTGCGCTTCGCCTTCCCGCACCAGATCAGGGATGCCGGCGGTGCCCTGATCGGCGACGGCAAGCTGCACGTCTTCACCACCCGCGCCGACACGGTGATGGGCGTGACCTTTTGCGCCGTGGCGCCGGAACACGCGCTGGCGGCCCACGCCGCCGCCGCCAATCCCGCGCTGGCCGCCTTCATCGCCGAGTGCAAGCTGGGTTCCGTCATCGAGGCCGACATGGCGACGATGGAGAAAAAAGGCATGCCGACCGGCTTGTTCGTCACCCATCCGCTGAGCGGCGAGCAAATCGAGGTCTGGGTCGGCAACTATGTGCTGATCACCTACGGCGACGGCGCCGTGATGGGCGTGCCGGCGCATGACGAGCGCGATTTCGCCTTCGCCAAAAAATACCATTTGCCCATCAAGCAGGCGGTGGCGGTTCCCGCCAAGGAATTCTCCACCGACGCCTGGCAGGAATGGTACGGCGACAAGGAAAACTGCGTCTGCGTCAACTCCGGCAAATACGACGGCCTGCCTTACGCCGCCGCCGTGGACGCCGTCGCCGCCGACCTGGCCGCCCTCGGCCTGGGCGAAAAGAAAACCACCTTCCGCCTGCGCGACTGGGGCATTTCGCGCCAGCGCTACTGGGGCACGCCTATCCCGATGATCCATTGCGCCGATTGCGGAGTGGTGCCGGTGCCGGAGCGGGATTTGCCGGTGATCCTGCCGGAAGACTGCGTGCCCGACGGCAGCGGCAACCCGCTCAACAAATACGAAGCCTTCCTGAAATGCGATTGCCCGCAGTGCGGCAAGCCGGCGCGCCGCGAGACCGACACGATGGACACCTTCGTCGACTCGTCCTGGTACTACATGCGCTATACCTCGCCGGGCAGCAGTGCCGCCATGGTCGACCAGCGCAACGATTACTGGATGCCGATGGACCAGTACATCGGCGGCATCGAGCACGCCGTGCTGCACCTGCTGTATGCGCGCTTCTGGACCAAGGTCATGCGCGACTTCGGCCTGGTCAAGTTCGACGAGCCTTTCGTCAACCTGCTGACCCAGGGCATGGTGCTGAACGAAACCTACTACCGCGAAGACGCGGCCGGCAAAAAAACCTGGTTCAACCCGGCCGACGTCGCGCTGACGCTGGACGACAAGGGCCGCCCGCAAGGCGCCACGCTGAACGCCGACGGCCGGCCGGTCAATATCGGCGGCACCGAAAAGATGTCGAAGTCGAAGAACAACGGCATCGACCCGCAGGCGCAGATCGGCCAGTACGGCGCCGACACCGCGCGCCTGTTCACGATGTTCGCCTCGCCGCCGGAACAGACGCTGGAATGGTCGGGCAGCGGCGTCGAGGGCGCCAACCGCTTCCTGCGCCGGGTCTGGGCCTACGCCTACGCGCAGGCGCCGCGCATCAGGATGGCGCTGGCCGCGGCGCCGGCCGCCGCCGCCGCGGAGGCGCAGAAAACCCTGCGCCGCGAACTGCACAAGATCCTGCAGCAAGCCGATTACGACTTGAAGCGTATCCAGTACAACACCGTGGTCTCGGCCTGCATGAAAATGCTGAACACGCTGGAATCGGCCAGGCTGGACGAGGGGGCGGCTTCGGCGGCGCTGGTGGCCGAAGGCTTGTCGATCTTCCTGCGCCTGCTGAACCCGGTGGCGCCGCATATCACCCACGTGCTGTGGCAAGAGCTGGGCTATGCCGCGGTCCACGGCGACATCCTCGACGCGGCCTGGCCGCAGGTCGACCCGGCCGCGCTGGAACAGGCCGAGATCGAGATGATGATCCAGGTGAACGGCAAGCTGCGCGGCTCGATCGTCGTCGCCAGGGATGCCGACAGGGCCAGCATCGAGGCGGCCGCGCTGGCCTGCGAAGCGGTGCAAAAGTATATCGAGACCACGCCGAAGAAGATCATCGTCGTGCCGGGTAAATTGATCAGCATAGTGGTGTAAGAAGATGACGACTTTCACGAGTTCGACGATGTATTCGACGATGCCGCGCGGCCGCCTGCGCGCCCTGCTGCTGCTGCTGGCGGCGGCGCTGCTGCTGTCGGCCTGCGGCTTCAAGCTGCGCGGCTCGAGCGGCTCCTACAACCTGCCTTTCCTGAAGATGTACCTGGCCCTGCCGCCGTCGTCGCCACTGGCGATCGAACTGAAAAGGAATATCCGCGTCAACGGCTCGACCGAGGTGGTCACCGACATCAAGCAAGCCGACGGCATCCTGGAACTGGTCGGCGATCCCGACAAGACCCGCGGCAAGTCGATCCTGGCGCTGAACAGCAATGGCCGGGTCAGCCAGTACCTGCTGACCTATAACGTCACCTTCCGCATCCGCGACAACCTCGGCCATGAGCTGCTGGCGCCGACCTCGCTGTCGCTGAGCCGGGCCATGGACTACAGCGATACCGAGGTGCTGGCGAAGGAATCGGAAGAGGCCACTCTGTACCGCGACATGCAGCTCGACCTGGTGCAGCAGATGATGCGGCGCATGGCCAGGATCAAGCCGGTCAACACGATGAGCAGCCCGGCGGCGGCCTTGCCGGCGGCGTCGCCGAGCACGCCGGTGAACCCGCCCTCGGCGCATCAATAGGACCGCCGCGCCATGCAACTGCGGCCTGAAGCGCTCGACGGCCATTTGGGCAAGCCGCTGGCGCAACTCTATGTGATCAGCAGCGACGAGCATTTGCTGGCGCTGGAGGCGGCCGACAAGATCCGCCGCGCCGCCCGCGCGCAGGGGTACTCCGAGCGTGAAGTCTTGACCGTCGAGCGCAGCTTCAAGTGGGGCGAGCTGCTGGCGGCGAACCAGGCGCTGTCCCTGTTCGGCGACAAGAAGCTGATCGAGCTGCGCATCCCGACCGGCAAGCCGGGCAAGGATGGCGGCGCGGCGCTGCAAAGCTACGCCAGGGACCTGAGTCCGGACAACCTGACCCTGATCACCCTGCCGAAGCTGGACTGGGCGACGCAAAAGGCGGCCTGGGTGGCCAGCCTGCAGCAGGCCGCCGTGTATATCGAGATCGCGCCGGTGGAAAGGGCGCAGCTGCCGAACTGGATCGCCGGGCGCCTGGCGGCCCAGGGCCAGAGCGCGGAGCGCCAGAGCATCGAGTTCATCGCCGAGCGGGTCGAGGGCAACCTGCTGGCGGCGCACCAGGAAATCCAGAAACTCGGCTTGCTGCACGAAGCGGGCAAGCTGGCTTACGAACAAGTCCAGGATGCCGTGCTGAACGTGGCGCGGTATGATGTGTTCAAGCTGAGCGAGGCGATGCTGTCGGGCGACCCGGCGCGCCTGGTGCGCATGCTGGAAGGCTTGAAGGGCGAGGGCGAGGCGCTGCCGCTGGTGCTGTGGGCGGTGTCGGAAGAGATCCGCACCCTGCTGAAACTGAAGTCCGGCATGGCCCAGGGGCGGCCGCTCGGCGCGCTGCTGAAGGAGTACCGCATCTGGGGGCCGCGCGAGCGGATGATGGAGCCGGCGCTGCGGCGCATTGCGCTGGCCACGCTGGAGACGGCGA
Source organism: Janthinobacterium sp. (assembly GCA_036009485.1). Classification (GTDB taxonomy): domain Bacteria; phylum Pseudomonadota; class Gammaproteobacteria; order Burkholderiales; family Burkholderiaceae_D; genus Janthinobacterium. Next base: position 1,522 of record DASYLQ010000642.1, on the reverse strand, counting down.
TGCGGCAGGCGGCCCAGGTGGACAAGATGATCAAGGGCTTGCGCGCCAGGGACTATGCCGGCGACGCCTGGGATGCCATGCTGCAGCTGGCGCTGAACGTGGCGCGCGGCTGAGAGAGTAATAAAAGACGGTAGTAAAACACGGCAGTAAAAGACGGCACCAAGACAGCATTGACAGCGGCGGGATGACATGGATATCAAAGAGTATATGCAACAGGTGGGGCGCCAGGCGCGCGCGGCGTCGCGCGGCATGGCGCGGGCCGACAGCGCCGCGCGCAACCGCGCGCTGGCGCTGATCGCCGATGCGATCGTGCGCGAGGCGGCCGCGCTGCGCGCCGCCAACCAGCTCGACCTGGACGCCGCCCGCGCCGCCGGCCTGGCGCCGGCCATGCTGGACCGCCTGGCGCTGTCGGACCAGGCCATCGCCACGATGGTCGAAGGCTTGCGTCAGATCGTCGCGCTGCCCGACCCGATCGGCGAGATCTCGGGCCTCAAATTCCGTCCTTCCGGCATCCAGGTCGGACAGATGCGCGTGCCGCTGGGCGTCATCGGCATCATCTATGAATCGCGCCCGAACGTGACGGTGGACGCGGCCGGCCTGTGCATCAAGAGCGGCAACGCGACCATCCTGCGCGGCGGCTCGGAAGCGATCCATTGCAACCGGGCGCTGGCCAAGCTGGTCAAGGAAGGCCTGGCCGGCGCCGGCTTGCCGCAGGATGGCGTGCAAGTGGTCGACACCACCGACCGCGCCGCCGTCGGCGCCCTGATCACCATGCCGGAATACGTCGACGTCATCGTGCCGCGCGGCGGCAAGACGCTGATCGCGCGCCTGATGGCGGACGCCACGGTACCGATGATCAAGCACCTGGACGGCATCTGCCACGTCTACATCGACGCCGCTGCCGACCCGCGCAAGGCGCTAGCCATCGCCTTCAATTCGAAGTGCCACCGCTACGGCACCTGCAACACGATGGAGACGCTGCTGCTGGCGCGCGCGGTGGCGCCGCAGTTGCTGCCGCAACTGGCCGCGCTGTACGCGCAGGAGGAAGTCGAGCTGCGCGCCGACGCCGAGGCGCTGGCCCTGCTGGCCGGCTATCCCCGCCTGGCGCCGGCCACGGAAGAGGATTGGTCGACCGAATACCTGGCGCCGGTGCTGTCGGTGCGCGTGGTGGACGGCGTCGAGCAGGCGATCGAGCATATCAACCGCTATTCGTCGAAGCATACCGACGCCATCGTCAGCGAGGATTACAGCGCCGCCATGCGCTTCCTGCGCGAAGTCGACTCGGCCTCGGTGATGGTCAATGCCTCGACGCGTTTTGCCGACGGTTTCGAATACGGGCTGGGCGCCGAGATCGGCATTTCCAACGACAAGCTGCACGCGCGCGGGCCGGTGGGGCTGGAAGGATTGACGTCGCTGAAATATGTCGTGTTCGGCCACGGCGAAGTACGCAGCTAAGTAATTTCACCTCCATCGACCGGGAATCCCATGCTCTGGATTAAAGCGTTTCACATCGTCTTCATCG
>DASYLQ010000641.1:0-9888 GCA_036009485.1 Janthinobacterium sp. | reverse complement strand
GGCAACCATCAAAGCTGCTTTAAAGTTCATTTTCATTTAGTACCCCGAGAAAGGTTGAGTGATTGGCAAAAAACAACGCCCCGAGAGATGTTATTCTGCCAATTAGAATACTAAATGGACAATTTTTCCTGATCAGTGCGCTAACACACTTATCTTGAATAAATATTACGAGACCGCCATGATCGCCAGAAGTGGGGCTACAGCGGCTTCCATAAGGGCGGCGCGGCGGCGTCGAGTTTTTTCGGCAGCAAACCTTCGGCCAGAAAGGCGTCGGCGATGCGCTGCTGTTCGCCCAGCGATGCCGGCGTCACGGCGCGCACCTCGTAGCTGCGGCGGCTGTTGGCCAGTTCGATGGTGGCGGCGTCCAGCCCCCACACCGGCGCCAGGACGGCCGCCGCTTCCTGCGGATTTTGCTTGACCCAGCGCCCGGTCTTGCGCAATTGCTCGAAGACGATCCCCAGCACGTCCGGACGCGCCTCGGCGAACGCCGTCGCGGTCACGTAATAGCGCTGGTAGCCGGCGATGTCGCGGCCGTCGGCCAGGATGCGCACCTGCGACTGGCGCTGGACGCCGGCCAGGAAGGGATCCCAGGCGACCCAGGCGTCGACGCTGCCGCGCTCGAAGGCGGCGCGGCCGTCGGCCGGCGTCAGGTAGGCCGGGACGATGTCGCGCAATTTCAGCCCGGCCTTTGCCAGCGCGGCGATCAGCAGGTAGTGGCTGCCCGCGGCCTTGGTGACGGCGACTTTTTTCCCCTTCAGGCCGGCGACGCCGGTGAGCGGCGAATCGGCGCGCACGACGATCGCCTGCGCCGTGGGCGACGGCGCCTCCTGGGCAAAATACGTCAGCCGGGCGCCGGCCGCCTGGGCGAACAGCGGCACCGTGTCGGCCACGTCGGCGCTCAGGTCGACGCCGCCGACGTTGAGCGCCTCCAGCAGCGGCAGGCCGCTGGAAAACTCATGCCAGCTGACTGTCACGCCTAGAGGGCGCAGCAGTTGTTCCAGCGTGCCGCGCGTCTTCACGATGGTCAGCAGGGTCGAGGATTTCTGGTAGCCGATGCGCAGCGTGTCCGGCTTTTTCTGCGCCCGGGCCGGCGGATGCAGGGCCAGGGGCAGGGCGGCGAGGGCGCCGAGCAGGGCGCGGCGCACAGGATGGGGGCGTGAGGGCATGGTCGCTTTCAGGTGGCGTTTGGTCACGCGATTGTAGGCATGCGGCCGCCGCCGCCCAAGGAATGCTTTCAAGTTTGAATATCGGTTTACCGGATATCGGGGCGCAAAGGGGGGCGAAACGGAGCGCGAAACCGGGTGTGAAATTTTATCTCTGCCCGGATTGAGGCGAGAGTAAGATGGCGTCTCTTTTGCCTGCGCCCCGCGGCGCTCTCCCTGGACGCGACGGATTTTCATGAAAATAGATGACATAAACGCCTTCGTCGCCGTGGTGCGCAATCAATCCGTCAGCGCCGCCGCCGACGCGCTGGGCCTGACGCAGTCGGCCATCACGCGCCGCCTGCAAAGCTTCGAGACCGACCTGGGCGCCGAACTGCTCGACCGCAGCGTCAAGCCGCCGCGCCCGAATGCGATGGGCAGGACGGTCTTCGAGCAGTGCGGCAAGGTGCTGCTGGAAGTGGAGCGCCTGCGCGGCCTGGTGCAGGCCGGCCATGCGCCGACGGGCCTGTTCCGCATCGGCCTGATCCAGACCATAGGCGACGTCGTGCTGCTCGATACCCTGCAGCGCCTGAACAGCCGCTTCCCCGGCCTGCACACCGAGGTCGCCTCCGGCTGGGGGGCGCAATTGGTCGGCCAGGTCGAGCATGGCGAAGTGGATGCGGCCGTGGCCCTGTTCCCGACCACGAAAGTGCTGCCGCAAGGCTTGAGCGGGCGCACGCTGGGACGCATCGAGCTGGCCGTGGTGGCGCAAAAAGGCGCGATGCCCAGGCGCGGTTACCGCCTGCGCGATTGCTATGACACCGGCTGGGTGCTGAATCCCGACGGCTGCGGTTTCCGCGCCGGGCTGGAGCGGGCGTTGAACGAGCAGGGCCTGTCGTTCAAGGTCAAGCTGGAGACCTTCGGCGCCGACCTGCAACTCAGCCTGGTGGCGAAGGGCATGGGCCTCGGCCTGATGCCGCTGCCGATTCTCGAACGCAGTCCGCACCGCGAAAAACTGGATATCCTCAAGGTCGCCGATTTCAAGCCGGTGCTCGACATCTGGCTGATCCAGGCGCCCTTGCCGGAAGCGCTGCAGCAGGCGGTGGATTTTTTGGCCGATTCGGTCGAACAGGCATTTGCCGCGCCGGCCCGCGATTGATGCCTGGAACAGGGCGGCCGCTCCGGTCTGTATAATTTCCCGCTTTGGCGGCCGGCATCGTGCCGGCGCCGCAGACAGGCGGGAACGATAGGAGCATCATGAGCAAGTTGTGGAGTCCGCGGGTTCGCGAATTGACGCCGTACGTGCCGGGCGAGCAGCCGCGCGTGCAAAACCTGATCAAACTGAACACCAATGAAAATCCGTATGGGCCGTCGCCGCACGTGCTCGAGGCGATCCGGGCGGAAGCGGACCAGCGCCTGCGCCTGTATCCCGACCCGGATTCCTCGGCGCTGAAGGCCGCCATCGCCGCCTATTACGATGTCGCGCCGGCCGAGGTTTTCGTCGGCAACGGCTCCGATGAAGTGCTGGCGCACGCCTTCCACGCTTTCTTCGTGCAGGACCAGGCCATCATTTTCCCCGAAGTGACGTACAGCTTCTATCCGGTGTATTGCCGCTTGTACGGCATCGCCTATGAGACGATTGCGCTGGACGAAGGCATGGGCATCGGCGCGGCCGACTATGCGCGGCCCTGCGGCGGCGTGGTGATCGCCAACCCGAACGCGCCGACCGGGATTCCGTTGGCGCTGGACCAGATCGAACGCATCGTCGCTGCGCAGCCGGAACGCGTGGTGCTGGTGGACGAAGCCTATGTCGATTTCGGCGGCCAGAGCGCGGTCGGCCTGGTGAAAAAATATCCCAACCTGCTGATCGTGCAGACCTTCTCGAAATCGCGCTCGCTGGCCGGGCTGCGGGTCGGCTTCGCCATCGGCGACAAGGCGCTGATCGAGGGACTGGAACGCGTCAAGAACAGCTTCAACTCGTATCCGCTGGGCCGTCCGGTGGTGGCGGGCGCGGTGGCGGCGATCGAGGATGAAGCGTATTTCCAGGAAAAGCGCCAGTTGCTCATTGCTACGCGCGACGCGCTGGCGGAAAAACTGAAAGGCCTGGGCTTTTTCGTCTGCCCGTCGGCGACCAACTTCCTGTTCGCGCGCCACCCGCGGCATGCGGCGGCCGGCCTGGCGGCGCAATTGCGCGCGCGCGCGATCCTGGTGCGGCATTTCTCGCAGCCCGGCATCGAAAACTTCCTGCGCATCAGCATCGGCACCGAGGCCGAATGCGCCGCCTTGCACGCGGCGCTGGCTGAATTGCTGGCCTGAGGCCGGCTCCCGGCCCGGCCGGGATACTGCTTAAAATATATCGATATGCCGATTTCCGGCTTCCCCCGGCCAGTTGTCTTGCCTAAGATGGCTTGAGGTCTTCCCTTCTTTTTCTCCCCCCGATACGACGGCACCCTTGCTCACGCAAAGGTGCCGCCGGCCGCTGTCCGGCGCTTTTTTACCGCTGGTTTTTGCTCGAATAATTATTCTTAAAAATCATATATCAATAGAATAAATAATTAGTTTTAGCATAATTATTTCTTCCCTATACTCGATTCACCGCTGCGGAAAACCGGGTTTTCCAGCGTGGCGGTCGATCAACTCATAGGGATTCAATGCATATGCCAGTCTCTTATCCAGCAGCGCCGGGCGCATTGGAGCCGGCCCGGCCGGCCAGGCGCTATTGGCTTCAGTGCCGGCGCTGGCTGGCGCCGCTGTTCAAGCGCGCAGCCAGTCCGCTGATCCTGCTGGCGCTGTGGGAAGCGGCGTCGCGCAGCGGCTTGCTGCCCGAGCGCATCCTGGCGGCGCCGTCGCAGATCTTCGCCACCTTCGGCCAGTTGCTGGCGTCCGGCGAAATCGCCGGCAATGTCCTGGTCTCGCTGCGCCGCGTCGTCACCGGCCTGGCCGTGTCGCTCTCGCTCGGGACCTCGCTGGCGCTGCTGGCCGGCCTGTCGCGCCGCGGCGAAGTGGCGGTCGACTCGCCGATGCAGATGGCGCGCACCCTGCCTTTTCTCGGCCTGGTGCCGCTGTTCATCCTCTGGTTCGGCATCGGCGAATTCACCAAGATCGCGCTGATCGCCTTCGCTTCCACCTTTCCGATGTACCTGACCCTGTACAGCGGCATCCGCGGCATCGACGCCAAACTGGTCGAGGCGGCGCGCCTGTTCGGCCTGAATTATCCGGCCCTGGTCGTCCACGTGATCCTGCCCGGCGCCTTGCCGTCCTTCCTGGTCGGGCTGCGCTATTCGCTGGGCATCAGCTGGCTGTCGCTGGTGGCGGTCGAACAGATCAACGCCAGCGCCGGCCTGGGCTACCTGATCAACAATGCGCGCGATTTCATGCGCACCGACGTCATCGTCGTCTGCCTGCTGGTCTACAGCCTGCTCGGCCTGGTGACCGACTTGATGGTGCGCGCCATCGAGCATTACGCGCTGGCCTGGCGTCCCTCTTTCATCAAGGACTGAGCATGTCGACGATCCCTTTTTCCTTTTCCGCTGCCGGCGCTGCGCCTGCGACCACGCCGCCCTATGCGCCTGTGCGCGAGTTCGTGCCGGCCTGCGGAGGGCCGGCCAGCCATGCGGTGCGCGCCTGCGAGGTCAGCAAGCGCTTCGGCGACAACCTGATCCTCGACCGTCTCAGCCTGGATATCCGCGCCGGCGAATTCGTCGCGCTGCTGGGGCGCAGCGGTTCCGGCAAGACCACCTTGCTGCGCGCGCTGGCCGGGCTGGACAAGATCACGTCCGGCGCGCTGGAAGTGCCGCCGGCGCGTGCCGCCGTCTTCCAGGAGCCGCGCCTGATGCCGTGGAAGCGCGCCTGGCGCAACGTCACGCTGGGCCTGGACATCGCCCAGCCGCGCGAATGCGCCCGCGCCGCCCTGAATGAAGTCGGGCTGGCGCAGCGCGAAAACGCCTGGCCGGCGACGCTGTCCGGCGGCGAGGCGCAACGCGTGGCGCTGGCGCGCGCCCTGGTGCGCCAGCCGCAGCTGCTGCTGCTCGACGAACCCTTCGCCGCGCTCGACGCGTTGACGCGCATGCGCATGCACCAGCTGATCCTGTCACTGTGGCGGCGACATGGCCCGGCCGTGCTGCTGGTGACCCACGACGTCGACGAGGCGGTGCTGCTGGCCGACCGCGTGCTGGTGCTGGACCAGGGCCGCATCGCCGCCGACATCGCGATCCGCCAGCCGCGCCCGCGCAGCGCCGAACGGCGCGCTTTCCAGCAAGTGCGGGCGCAACTGCTGCAACTTCTGGGTGTCGAAAGCGAGCCGGCGGCGGAGGACGCGCCGCGGCCGCGCAGCGCGCCGGACCTGGCGACTACGTCTTTTAGCTTCAGCAATTTCCCGGTCTGAACCCTCATGTCCACTTCCACCCTTCGCCTGCCCGCGGCCGTCGCGCCGGCCCACCATCTGGACAGCCCCGAATTTGCCGTCTTGCTGGCGCAATTGACGGCACAATTCGCGCTGACGGCGGCGCAGCACGACCGCGATGCCAGCTTCCCGCACCGTAATTTCGAGCGCCTGCACGAACTTGGCCTGCTCGGCCTGACCGTGCCGCGCGCCCTGGGCGGCCTGGGCGCGAACCTGGCGCAGACGGCGCGGGTGGTCGCTGCGGTGGCGCGCGGCGAACCGTCCACGGCGCTGGTGCTGACGATGCAATACCTGCACCACGCCTCGGCGGCGCACGCGGCGCAATGGCCGCGCCATTTGCTGGAGCGGGTGGCGCAAGAGACGCTGCGCGACGGCGCCCTGATCAACGCATTGCGGGTCGAGCCGGAACTCGGTACGCCGGCGCGCGGCGGCTTGCCGGCGACCGTGGCGCGGCGCACGCGGCAGGGCTGGTCCATCAGCGGAAGGAAAATATATTCGACCGGCATCCCGCGCCTGACCTGGCTTGCGGTCTGGGCCCGCAGCGACGATGCCGAACCCCTGGTCGGCAGCTGGCTGGTGCGGCGCGACACGCCCGGCATCACGGTGATCGAAAACTGGGACCACCTCGGCATGCGCGCCACCGGCAGCCATGAAGTGGTGTTCGAGAATGTGCTGGTGCCGTTCGAACATGCCGTCGACGTGGCGCCGGCCGGCCGCGCCTCCGGCCTCGATCCGGCCATCCTGCAATGGATGTCTGTGCTGCTGTCGGCCATTTATGACGCCGTGGCCCGCGCCGCGCGCGACTGGCTGGCCGGCTGGCTGCAGGAGCGCGTGCCGGCCAACCTGGGCGCGCCGCTGGCCAGCCTGCCGCGCTGCCAGGAAGCGCTGGGATTGATCGACACCTGGCTGTTTTCGAACCGCGTGCTGATCGACGCCGCGGCGGCCGGGCGCGTGGATCCGGAGGATAGCTTCCGCATCAAATACCTGGTCACCAGCCAGGCCATCGCGGTGGTCGAAAAAGCCATCGAATTGAGCGGCAACCCGGGCCTTGCGCGCGTCAATCCGCTGCAACGCCATTACCGCGACGTGCTGTGCAGCCGCATCCACACGCCGCAAAACGACAGCATCCTGATCAACAGCGGGCGCGCCGCATTCGCAGCGCGTTCTTCACCCACCTCCAGGAACTAGGAAGGAAGCCACATGAGCATCGAATTCATCGGTTTGACGGCAGCGCAGGAAACCTCGGAAACCCTGCTGCCCCATGGCCCGGCCGTGGACAGCAAATTCATCGGCGCACTGGCGCGGGCCCACGAATACGCCGGCTTCGACCGCGTGCTGGTGGCGCACAGCAGCGCCTCGGTCGACGGCTTGCAGCTGGCCGCCTACATCACGCAGCAGACCGAGCGCCTGGGCGTGCTGCTGGCGCACCGGCCCGGCTTCGTCGCGCCGACGCTGGCCGCGCGCCAGTTCGCCACGCTGGACCATTTCAGCGGCGGCCGCCTGGCGCTCCACGTCATCAGCGGCGGCGACGATACCGAGCAGCAGCGCGACGGCGATTTCCTCAACCACGACGAGCGCTACCAGCGCACCAGCGAATACCTCGACGTGGTGCGCAAGACCTGGACTTCGGAAGGGCCGTTCGACCATGAGGGCCGGTTCTACCGCTTCAAGGGCCAGAACGCCGGCATCCGGCCGCTGCGCGACAATCACTTGCCGATCTATTTCGGCGGCGCTTCCGACGCCGCCATCGACGTCGCCGGCAAGCACGCCGACGTCTACGCCCTATGGGGCGAGCCGCTGGCGCAGGCGGCCGACACCATCGCCCGGGTGCGCGCCTCCGCCGCCCGCCACGGCCGCGCCGACAAGATCCGTTTCAGCCTGTCGCTGCGGCCCATCCTGGCCGATACCGAAGAACAAGCCTGGGCCAGGGCCGAGCAGATACTCGAACAGGCCAGCGCCAACGTCGGCAAGAACCAGTTTTTCGCCAGCCGCCCGTCGCAGCCGCAAAACGTCGGTTCGCAGCGCCTGCTGGCCGCCGCCGCGCAAGGCAAGGTGCTCGACGAACGCCTGTGGACCGGCATCGCCGCGCTGACCAGGGCCAGCGGCAATTCGACGGGATTGGTCGGCACGCCGGAACAGGTGCGCGACGCGCTGCTGAAATACGCCGACCTGGGCGTGAGCACCTTCCTGATCCGCGGCTTCGACCCTATCCACGACGCGCTGCAATACGGCCGCGAACTGATCCCGCTGGTGCGCAGCGCCATCGCCGAGCGCGAGGCGAATGCGGCCACGCTGCTGGCCGCGTAAGGACATGATGATGCGCGACCTGATTATCGCCAGCCAGTTCGAGCCCAAGGTCAACGCCGTGCTGGCGCAAAAGGCCGGCGCGCGCGTGCTCGACCTGCCGCCGGGCGCGCCGGCCGGGCAGGCCGGCGACGCCGACGTATTGTTCGTGCTGCCGCCGCCGAAAGGGCTGGCGCCGGTATTGTCGGCGCCGCCGGGCTGGCCGGCCAGGGTGCGCTGGATCCAGCTGGCCTCGGTCGGCATCGATTATTACCCGCCCTGGTTGTTCCGCGGCCCGGTGGTGACCTCGGCGCGCGGCACCGCTTCCGACGCCATCGCCGAATACGCGCTGGCGGCGATCTTCAGCGCCGCCAAGAATATTCCCGCCATCTGGCTGAACGACGCCGGCGCATGGCGGCGCCAGTCGCTCGGCCTGGTCAAGGGCAGCACGCTGGGCCTGTTCGGCTTCGGTTCCATCGGCCAGGCGCTGGCGCGGCGCGCGCTGGCCCTGGGCATGCGCGTGCTGGCGCTGCGCCGCTCGGCCGCGCCGTTTGACGTCGACGGCGTCGAGGCGGTGGCCAGCCTGGCCGAGCTGATGGCCCGCTGCGACCATCTGGTGCTGGCGGCGCCGGCCACGGCCCAGACCCGGCATGCGGTCAACCGCGCCACGCTGGCCCACGCCAGGCCTGGCCTGCACCTGATCAATATCGCGCGCGGCAATCTGGTCGACCACGCGGCGCTGCTGGCGGCGCTCGATGCGGGCCGGGTGGCGTTGGCCACGCTCGACGTCACCGATCCGGAGCCGCTGCCGGCCGGGCATGCGTTCTACGCCCATCCGCGGGTGCGCCTGTCGCCGCACATTTCGCCCAGCACCGAGCGCGTCGTGCCGGCGCTGATCGACAAATTCATCGACAACCTGGCGCGCTTCCGCGGCGGCGCGCCGCTGCACGACGTGGTCGACACGGCGCGCGGCTATTGACTTCACTTCAACGACAAGGATCCTCATGAGCAGTTCTTCCCCCCTGTATAACGCGCCTTTGTCGCGACCGCATTTGCGCCCGCTCGGCAAATCCCATCCGCGGCCGTCCGTGTACGCCGCGCCGCGCGACGCCGACGGCAATATCGTCTTCGCCGAACCGCCGCCGCCGCCGACGCTGGAAGGCTTGCGCCTGCACCGCAAACAACGCCTGGCCGCCTCTTTCCGCCTGTTCGCCCGCTACGGTTTCGACATGGGCGGCGCCGGCCACATCACCGCCCGCGATCCCGAACATGCCGACCATTTCTGGGTCAATCCGGCCGGGGTCTACTTCGGCCACATCCGCGTCTCCGACCTGATCCTGGTGAACCACGACGGCAAGATCGTCGAAGGCGATGGCTTGCTGAACCGCGCCGCCTTCGCCATCCATTCGGAACTGCACAAGGCGCGTCCCGACGTCATCGCCGCGGCGCATTCACACGGCATCTACGGCAAGGCTTTCTCGGCCCAGGGACGGCTGCTCGATCCGCTGACCCAGGATTCCTGCGCCTTTTACGAACAGCACGCGCTGTTTTCCGACTTCAGCGGCGTCGTGCTCGATTCCAGCGAGGGCCAGCGCATCGCCCAGGCCCTTGGCCAGCGCAAGGGCGTGATCCTGCAAAACCATGGTTTGCTGACGGTGGGCGGCTCGGTCGAGTCGGCGGTGTGGCGCTACATCGCGATGGAAAACGCGGCGCAGACGCAGTTGCTGTCGGAAGCGGCCGGCCCGACCAGGCCGATCCCGCATGAAGTGGCGCGGCATACCGCCGGCCAGATCGGTTCCGACGCCGGCGGCTGGTTCAGCTTCCAGCCGCTGTGGGACGTGGTCAGCCGCGAAGAGCCGGACCTGTTCGACTGAGCCCGGAGCCGACCATGACGACCGCCGCCTTCTCCGCGCCGAACGCTTTTTTCATCGATGCCGAAGCGGCCAGCCGGCGCTGGTGGAGCTTGTGGCGCTGGTGGCATAAGCACCGCCGCGGCACGCTGGCCTCGCTGCTGCTGCACTTGGCTGCGCTGCTGGCCGTGTGGGGACTGTCGGGCGGCGG
>DASYLQ010000640.1:0-1781 GCA_036009485.1 Janthinobacterium sp. | reverse complement strand
ATCAATTTTGCAGGAATGTTATTGATGCACTCAATCTTCGGGGTAACAAATGAAAACAAATAATTCAGGTACGCTGCTGGTTGCGGCACTGATGGTCTCGGCGCTGGCCGGCTGTGCAACCGAAAGTTCACAGGCGCTGGTGGTGCCTACCGTGGCCAGCGCCGCCCGTCCTTACGCCGGCGCGCGCACCCTGATTGCCGTCGGCAAGTTCGACAATCGCTCCAGTTTCATGCGCGGCATCTTCTCCGATGGCGTAGACCGTCTCGGCAGCCAGGCCAAAACCATCCTGATCTCGCACATGCAGCAGACCAATCGCTTCAACGTGCTGGACCGCGACAACCTGAGCGAGCTGCAACAGGAAGCCGGCTTCAAGCAGCAGACCCAGAACATCAAGGGCGCCGATTTCATTGTCACCGGCGACGTGACCGAATTCGGCCGCAAGGAAGTGGGCGACCGCCAGCTGTTCGGCATCATGGGACGCGGCAAAACCCAGGTCGCCTACGCCAAGGTGACGCTCAATATCGTCAATATCGCCACCTCCGAAGTGGTGTATTCCAGCCAGGGCGCGGGCGAGTACAGCCTGTCCAATCGCGAAGTACTGGGTTTCGGCGGCACCGCCAGCTACGATGCCACGCTCAACGGCAAGGTGCTGGACCTGGCCGTGCGCGAGGCGGTCGACCATCTGGTTGCCGGCGTCGACGCCGGTGCGATGAACACCCGCAAACAATAAGGACGCTCCATGAAAATCACGATCATCAAGAGCGCCGCCATGACGCTGGCGCTGGTTGGCGCCGCGGTGCTGAGCGGCTGCCAGACGGCGCCCAAGACCATGTACCAGTGGGAAGGCTATCAGCCGCAGGTGTACCAGCACTTCAAGGGCGAGAGCCCGGAGCAGCAGATCGCCGTGATGGAGAAGGACCTGCAGACGATCAGCGCCAAGGGCAATATGGCGCCGCCGGGCTTCCACGCCCACCTGGGCATGCTGTACTCGATCGCCGGCAAGCCGGACCAGGTTGTGGCGCAGTTCGAGGATGAGAAAAAACTGTTCCCCGAGTCAGCGGTCTATATGGATTTTTTGCTGGCCAAAATGAAAAAGGGTGAGAAATTATGATGAAGCGACTCCTGAAACTGGCCGCCTGCGTCGTGCCTGCCGTTTTCGCGGTCGGCTGCGCCACGAAAACGCCGTACGACTACACCGCGTTCAAGGTAGCCAAGCCGCGCTCCATCCTGGTGTTGCCGCCACTGAACAACACGCCGGAGGTCAATGCCGGCAATAGCTTCTACGCGCAAGTGACGTATCCGCTGGCCGAAGCCGGCTACTACGTGCTGCCGGTGGCGCTGGTCGACGAAACCTTCAAGCAGAACGGCCTGACCAGCGCGGCCGACATCCACGCCGTCGATGCCGGCAAACTGAAGGACATCTTCGGCGCCGATGCGGTGATGTATGTGACCATCACCAACTACGGCGCCACCTATACTGTGATCAACAGCGTGGTGGTGGTGACGGCCAATGCCAAACTGGTCGATCTGAAGACCGGCGCCTTGCTGTGGACGGGCACGGCCAGCGCCTCCAACAACGAAGGCGGCAACAATAGCGGCGGTGGCCTGATCGGCGCGCTGGTGGCGGCCGCGGTCAAGCAGATCATCAACAGCAGCACCGACGCTTCGCATTCGGTGGCGGGCGTGGCCAGTGCGCGCCTGCTGTCCGCCGGCGTGGCCAATGGCGTGCTGTACGGTCCGCGTTCGGAAAATTATTCGAAGCAATAATGGCGGGATAAGCC
>DASYLQ010000639.1:0-15887 GCA_036009485.1 Janthinobacterium sp. | reverse complement strand
CTCGTGCCGGCCATGCTGCGCAAGATCGGCAACGTGGCGCAAGACGCCACGGTGGCGTTCGCGCTGTCGGTGATCCTGCTGGTGGCGCTGACCTACACCACGCGCCTGTCGCCGCTGCTGGCGACGCTGGCCTTCGGCCTGGTGGCGCGCCACCGCCGCGTCGCCTTCAGCCAGGCGCAGCGCAATTTCGGCGCCCTCGGCGAATTGCTGACGGTGCTGCTGTTCGTCTTCGCCGCCTCGACGCTGGAATGGTCGAACGTGCGCAGCGGCGCCGCGCTGGCGCTGGCCGTCATCGCCGGTCGCTTCTTCACCAAGGTGGTCGGCGTCACCGGCTTTTCCCAGGTCGGCGGCATCACCTGGCGCAAGGGCGCGCTGACCGGCATGGCGCTGACGCCGGCCTCGGTCTTCGTCATCCTGCTGCTCGAGCATGCGCGCCAGCGCGGCATCAACCTGCCCGACGAGTTGAACGCGCTGGAAGCGGTGACCCTGATGCTGGAACTGGTCGGGCCCATCATCGTGCAGCGCGCGCTGGTCTGGGCCCGCGAAACCCACCGCGAACAGGAGCGCTGACATGCCGCTTGAACCCTTCAGCCAGTCGGACGCGCTGACCTTCGGCGTCGAACTGGAACTGCAACTGGTGAACCTGTCGGACTTCGACCTGACCGCCGCCAGCCCCGACCTGCTGCACTTGCTGGGGAAAAAGCCCTTCCCCGGCAACGTCACGCCGGAAATCACCGAGAGCATGATCGAAATAAATTCGAGCGTGCACACGCGCCACGCGCCGCTGCTGGAGCAGTTGCGCGAAATCCGCGACACCCTGGTGCGTGCCGGCGACAAGCTGAACATCGGCCTGTGCGGCGGCGGCACCCACCCCTTCCAGCAATGGTCTTCGCAAAAAATCTTTTCCAAGCCGCGCTTCCGCGAAATCTCGGAACTGTACGGCTACCTGGCCAAGCAATTCACCATCTTCGGCCAGCACGTGCACATCGGCTGCGCCTCGGGCGACGACGCCATGTTCCTGCTGCATTCGCTGAACCGCTACCTCCCCCACTTCATCGCGCTGTCGGCTTCCTCGCCCTTCGTGCAGGGACGCGACACGCTGTTCGATTCGGCCCGGCTCAATTCCGTGTTCGCCTTCCCGATGAGCGGGCGGGCGCCGTTCACGCTGAGCTGGGACGAGTTCGCGAACCGGTATTTCGCCAAGATGGAAAAGACCGGCATCATCAAGAGCATGAAGGATTTTTACTGGGATATCCGGCCCAAGCCGGAATTCGGCACCATCGAGCTGCGCGTCTGCGACACGCCGCTGACGGTGGAAAGGGCGGCGGCGCTGGCGGCCTACCTGCAGGCACTGTGCCGGCATTTGCTGGAGCGGCGCGAGCCGGCGCCGGCGGAGGACGACTACCTGGTGTATAACTACAACCGCTTCCAGGCTTGCCGTTTCGGCCTGGACGGCGCCATCACGCATCCGAAAACCTATGAAACGATGTCGCTGCGCGAAGACATCATGACCACGCTGCGCAAGATGGAGCCGCACGGCGAGGCGCTAGGCAGCGGCGCGGCGCTGAAGCATCTGTCGGACGTAGCCAGGCAGTGGAGCGACGCCCAATACCTGCGCACCCAATACGACCGGCAAGGCAGCGCCGAGGGGATGGTGGATTCCGCCATCCGCTGCTTCCGCGGCGAGCCGATGATTTTTTAAGGGCGACAGCTTGCAGCCGGCGCTCGGCCGTGCAAGCACCTGTTCCTGGCAGGAACAGGCGGAAAACCAGGCGGAAAACTCAGTTGTTGCTGGCGTGCTTGTCGCTGTCGTGGTGCGCCGCCGCCAGTTGCGCTTCCTGCTGCGCTTGCAGACGGTGCTGCTGGTTGACCCAGGGCGTCACTTCGGCGCGCGGGCCATGATCCAAGGGCAAGGCCTTTACCGGCGGCGTCGCCTGCGCCGTCTGGTCCGGCGCCGCCTGGGCGGTCGGGGTTTTCTGCGCCGCGGCGATGGCCGGGTCTTGCGGTGCGGCCAGGGCGCTAGTCAGCGCGGCCACGTTCAATAAAGCGATCAGGGTGAATGCCAGGTTTTTCATCGTGCGTCTCTTAAAAGCAGTGAACAAATTGTCAAGTCACTACGGAAATAATAGTTTCCGTATTGCGCGATAGTAACAGATTGCTGGCCAGCACTTCAATCGATCTTACGGATTTGCAACAACGCAAAAAAAGGGGACCGCCATTTAGACATTTAAAAGTGGAAAATTGCATCCATGGCAAACATGGTCTGGTTTTTCGAACCCACGGTCACGCTCGAGCCGCAACCTGCGGTACCCGCCACCGGGCATGGATTGTTGTAAGCGCCGACGCCGGCGTGCTCATAACGGATTTCCGGACGAATCGTGATGGCCTTGCCGATCCAGTGGTTCCAGCCGATCAGGAATTCGGTATATTTCGTCGCGAAACCGGTGCGCTGGCCATTGATGTCGTCGAATATATCGGTACGGAAGGTAAAGTAGTCGCGCGGCGTAGGCTGATAGACGATGTAATTGACGAAAGCCCATTCCTTAGAGGTGCAGGTGACGCCGTCGTTGGGTCCGCAACCGCTGCCGCCGACGGCGCCGAACGGTCCGCCGTAGGTATTGGTGCCGCCGAAATACGAGTTCCACAGCGCCGGACCGTTGACGTTCGACATATTCGGTGTGTTTTTCTCATACATATACCAGGCTTCGCTGGACATATGCCATTTGCTATTGAACTTGTGGTACCAGGTCACGACTTCGTGCTGCAGATTGTTCCAGCCATAGTTGCCGGCATTGCCTATCGGCTTGGCGCCGTTCAGGCAGGGATACACGGCATCGTTGCCGGAATCGGAAGTCCATTGCACGCACAAGGCAGGCGTGATCTGCGCGCCGATTTCCTGGCCGGCGTTCGGGTTGGGCACCGTATTGCCGGCGGCGTTCACGTAAGTCTGCGGCACCGTTTGGCGGTACCAGCCGGCGACGTCGTTGCCGAGGTTGACCTGGGGCTGGATGGCCCAGTTCTTGTTCAGCTTGAAGGTGGCGACCACGCCCTCCTGGGTGTAGGGGTCATAGGTGTACAACAGCGAGTGGCTATACGTATAGTTGTTCGGCGCCAGTTGCGCCTCGATGTCGGGCACCGATATATAGCGGCCGACACGCACGTTCAAGCCGTCGCCGACATTCGGGAAATAGCCTTCGACATAAGCCATCGGAATGTCATAGCCGTACTTAGCGATGGAGCCGGTCGAATTCGTGTACTGGTTGCTGAACAGCGAATGCGAATACGTGTATTTGGCGTCGGTGCCCCACAAGGCCGCGATGCGGAAACCCCAGTCGAAATGGCTCTTCTGCACTACGTCGGGAGTACGCTCCAGGTAGAGCGCGACCTGGT
This sequence comes from Janthinobacterium sp., assembly GCA_036009485.1. Classification (GTDB taxonomy): domain Bacteria; phylum Pseudomonadota; class Gammaproteobacteria; order Burkholderiales; family Burkholderiaceae_D; genus Janthinobacterium. Next base: position 12,497 of record DASYLQ010000639.1, on the reverse strand, counting down.
CGATCTGCGCAGTATTGGGCGAGTAGGCATATGCCGCCGGGAAATTGCCGCCCGTACCATTTTGCGGATTGAAACTGGTATGCGAGGAACTGATGTTCATGCCGGGTTCGATCCAGCCATAGATGGTGACGCGGCTGTCTTTCCATGCCTTGCCGTCCGGGCCGCAATACAGGGCATCCATCAACGGGCCGTAATAGGTATTGTCGTAACCAATGTTTTCCGTGCCGCCGATCGGCCAGTTAGTAAATGGCATCGGCGGCGTCGATTGCGGCGGCGGCGCATAGCCCTCGCGCTGGGTCGCAGGGGCGTCGGCCGGATCGCCGTCCCATTTCAGGTAATCCTTGTAGGTGCTGACGAAACGGTCCGAAAAAGACTGCTTCGCCGAACCCGCTGCGCAACCCGCCGCCGGACCGCTGCCCGCGTCCGCGGGCGCCATGGCGCTTTGGGCGAACGAGGAGTGAACTGCAGTCATGGCGAGCAGCCCCATGCCCGCACACGCGACAGCGACGCGGCGGCCGATGGTGGTGGTGTTGATCATACGATTACTCCCTGTCATGTTAAAAATGCCTGGCCAGTGAAAATACGGATGCGCGCTATCGTTTGCGGCGCTGTGGTCTGGCATCCGGACGGCGTCTTGCGGCAAGGGTCAAAGCTTAACAACAGGGGTATAAAAACTTTGCAAAAAGAAGGGGGCGCAGGTGTAAATTTTGCGTAAAGAAGAGCGATGAAAATGCCGCGCCAGGACTGGCGCGGCAGGCATGAAAGTCCGTTTTAACATGGACGTGGCCAGGCGCGACGACGCAGACAGTACGGCTGTACGACAAGGAGCCGCAACGCCGCCACGGTCATTTTTAAACGGACTTAAAACCTGGTCTCGCGGGCGGCGCGCAGGAAGTGGTCGAGAATGGGCGTGCAGTCCAGCAGCTCGGTGCCGCCGGCCGAATGGAACTCGGGATGCCACTGCAATCCCATCACGAAACGCGCGCGCTGATAGCGGATCGCCTCGACGATATTGTCCGGCTGGGACACCGCCTCCACCGTGACGTCGCGGCCCAGGTCCTTCACCGCCTGGTGGTGGATCGAATTCACCAGCGCCGCGCCGTTTTTCGGGAACAGCGGCGCCAGCGACGAACCCTTGGGGAACAGGATGGTGTGGCGGTGGCTGTCGTACAGCGTGTTCACGTGCTCCTGCGCCGTCGGCAGGTCCGAGGCGATGTCCTGGTACAGCGTGCCGCCGAAGGCCACATTGATCAGCTGGCAGCCGCGGCAAATGCCCAGCACCGGCTTGCCGGCGTCGACGAATTCATGCAGCAGTTCGAGTTCATAGACGTCGCGGGCGCGGTCGCCATTCCATTCCGGCCGCGTCGCCACTTCGGAATAGGTCTGCGGCGAGACGTCGGCGCCGCCCTGCAGCACCAGGCCGTCGAGGTGGCGGGCGTAATGCCGCAGCGTGATATTGCTGGGATGCAGAAGGCCGTTCGTATTCACGGTCGGGATCATGAACACCAGCACGTCGCGCGACATGACCCATTGGGCGATCGACTCTTCCAGGTATTGCAGGTTCTTGCTGCGCAAGCCGACGGCGTCGGCCTCGGGATGGAAGATGCGCGCCGAAATGCCGATGCGTAGCGTGCGCCGCAAAAAGTCGCGGCTGGCCTTGTCGCGCATGGCGCGGTAGCGCGCCGTCACCACGCGCCAGGCCAGCGCCAGCGCAGTGTCGTTTTCCTTCAGATAACGGGGCGAACCATTGTGGGCGCGGCGGTCGGGGACGCGCGGCGGCGGTTCATGTTCGGGTGGTTTGGGTGGTTCGGAATCGGCCATCTTGCATTCTGTGATGTAAACCTTGATGACACAATATAGCCCCAGTCCGGCGCCGCACGATTCAAGTTTATAACAAACTCGCAGCGGCGCCGCCGCATTTCGCGCCGGCCGCGGCGCGCATGCAACACTTCAGGCCGGCAACAGCAGGCGGTAGCCGACCGCCGTTTCCGTCAGCAGATAACGCGGCTGGGTCGGATCGTCTTCCAGCTTGTGGCGCAGGTGGCCCATGTAGATGCGCAGGTAGTGGCCGTTTTCCGCCTGCGACGGCCCCCACACGGCGCGCAGCAGTTGCGGGTTGGTGACCACGCGGCCGGCATTGCTGACCAGGACGGACAGCAGCCGGTATTCGGTCGGCGTCAGGTGCACGCCCTGGCCGGCCTTGGTGACGCGGCGGTCCTTCAAGTCGACGGCGACGTCGCCGAAGCGGATCAGGCCGGCGCCGTCGGCGCCCGGCTGGCGCTGCCGGCGCAAGGTCGCGCGCACGCGCGCCAGCAATTCGCCGACGCCGAAGGGCTTGGTCAGGTAATCGTCGGCGCCGGCGTCCAGCGCGCGGATCTTGTCGGCCTCGTTGACCCGGGCCGACAGCACGATCACCGGCACGCTCGACCACTTGCGGATGTCGCCAATGAAGTCGATGCCGTCGCCGTCGGGCAGGCCGAGGTCGAGCACGATCAAGTCGGGGCGGCGGGTGCCGGCGTCGATCAAGCCGCGCTGCAGCGTCGCAGCCTCGAAGATTTGCCAGCCCTCCTCTTCCAGCGCGGAGCGCACGAAGCGGCGGATCTGCGGTTCGTCTTCGACCAATAGGGCGGTGGGTGCGGGTTCGTTCATGTTCGTCATCCTATGCTTGTCACTTGTCTGGGCGCCTCGACAAACCTGCTGCGCAGCCCGCTCTCGCGTCTCCGTTGCTCACCGTACCTGCGTACGGCTCCGCTACTCAACGCGACATCAGGCTTGCTCGCTACGGTTTTTCGAGGCGCCCGCCTGTTGTTCAGCGTTCGCCCCGTCCTGCGCCTCGAAGTCGCCCTCGGGGTCCGCTTCGGGCATCGCCGGCGGCGTGCCCAGCAACAGCGCAAAGACGAAGGCGGCGCCGCCCTCGGGCGAGGCGGCGGCGCGGATGGTGCCGCCGTGCGCCTCGATGATGGCGCGGCAGATCGCCAGCCCGAGGCCGACGCCGGGCTTGGCCGATTCGCGTTCGCCGCGCGTGAATTTTTCGAACACCGCCTCTTCGCGCCCATGCGGCAGTCCCGGGCCGTCATCGGCCACCGTGACGTTGATCCACAGGCCGTGCAGCTCGGCGGCGATGGTGATGCGCGACCCCGGCGGCGTGTATTTTGCCGCGTTTTCCAGCAGGTTGCACAATACCCGCTCGATCAGCACGGCGTCGAAGCGCACCAGCGGCAGGTCGGGCGGCAGCCTGGTGCTGACGCCATGCTCCTTCAGTTGCGAAGCGCTGGCGCGCAGCGCGCTGCCGACCACCTCTTCCAGCGCCTGCCATTGCAGGTTGAATTTCACTTCGCCGCTCTGGATGCGCGCCATGTCGAGCAGGTTGGCCACCAGGGCACCCATGCGCAGCGCCTCCTCGTGCAGCGAGCACGCCAGCCCGAGCTGCGCCGGCGTCAGCGGCGGCTTCGAGCCGGCCAGCGATTCCGACAGCCCGACCAGCGAGGTCAGCGGCGTGCGCAAGTCGTGCGACAGCGCCGCCAGCAGCGAATTGCGCAGCCGCTCCGACTCCATGTTCACCAGCGCGTTCTGCGCCACCTCGATGTAATGCACGCGTTCCAGCGCGATGGCGGCCAGCGCGGCGAAGGTGTCGAGCTGCTGGCGCTGTTCCGGGATCAGGATCCAGCGCCGCTGTTCCGGCTCGATGGTCAGCACGCCGCGGGTGCGCATCGGCGCCACCAGCGGCAGGTAAAAGATGCGGCTGCCCGGCAGCGTGCCGGTGCCCAGGCCGGCGCTTTCGGCATGGTCGAAGGCCCACTGGGCGATGCCGATGTCGAGCACCGACAGGTGCGCCGCGGCGGCGGCGTCGGCCGCGCCCGGCGCCGGCAATTGCAGGCGGCCCTCGCCGTCCGGCAGCAGCAGCAGGCTGGCGCGGGCGCGGAAGGCGCGCTGGATGAAGCTGCGCGTGGTCTCGAAGATCTGCTCGGTCTGCAGGGCGCCCGACAGTTCGCGGGCGAATTCGTACAGCGCCCGCGAGCGCGCCTCGCGGTGCGAGGCCACCCGCGCCTGGAAGCGCAGGCCGGACATCAGGTGGCCGGTGATCAAACCGACCGCCAGCATCACGACGAAGGTGATCACGTACTGGAAATCGGAGACGGCGAAGGTGAAGCGCGGCGGCACGAAGAAAAAGTCGAAACAGGCGACGCCGACGCAGGTCGCCATCACCGACGGGCCGCGGCCGAAGCGCACCGCCACCAGCACCACCACCAGCAGGAACAGCATGGCGATATTGGCCAGGTCCAGATAGGCCAGCAGCGGCGTGGAAATGAGCGCGGTGGCGACGCTGGCGGCGCCGGCCCAGAAATACGGCCAGCGCCGGCGCGGGCCGCCGTCATCCTCTTCCTCGTCGCCGGCGCTGCGCGGCGAAACCGGCGGCGCCTGGTTCTTCGCCGTGCCGATCTCGATCAGGTCGATGTCGGGAGCGAAGGCGGCGATGCGGCGCATGTGCGGCGCGCGCCAGGGCCAGGTCGGGTGGCCGCGGCCCAGCGTGATCTTCGACAGGTTATGGCTGCGCGCATAGTCGACGGCCGTCTCGGCGATGTCGTTGCCGGACAGGACGGCGGTGACCGCGCCCAGGTCTTGCGCCAGTTTCAGCGTCTTCAGGATTTGTTCGCGCTGGCGCGCCGGCAGGCGCTGCAGCGCCGGCGTCTCGATATAGATCGCATGCCAGTCGGTGCCGAGCTGGCCGGCCAGGCGCGCGGTGCTGCGCACCACGTGGTCGCAGCCGGGACGCGGCCCGACGCAGGCCAGCAGCGCCGCCCCGGTCTTCCAGATCGCGTCGATGGACTTTTCGACGCGGTAGGCGCGCACGTCGTCCTCGATGCGGTCGGCGGTGCGGCGCAGCGCCAGTTCGCGCAGTGCGATCAGATTCCCCTTGCGGAAAAAATTCTTCGACGCGCGCTCGGCCTGCTGTTCCTGGTAGACCTTGCCGCCCTTCAGGCGCGCCAGCAATTCGTCGGCCGGCAAGTCGACCAGCACCACTTCGTCGGCCTCGTCGAAGACGGTGTCCGGCACGGTCTCGGCGACGCGCACGCCGGTGATGCCGCCGACCACGTCGTTCAGGCTTTCCAGGTGCTGCACATTGACGGTCGTGAAGACGTCGATGCCGGCGTCGAGCAATTCCTCGACATCCTGCCAGCGCTTCGGGTGGCGCGAACCGGGCGCGTTCGAATGCGCCAGCTCGTCGACCAGGACCAGCGGCGGGTCCAGCGCCAGCGCGCCGTCCAGGTCGAACTCGGCGATGCTCTTGCCGCGGTAATCGACGGCGCGCAGCGGCAGCGCCGGCAAGCCGTCGAGCATGGCCGCGGTCTCGCTGCGGCCGTGGGTCTCGATGACGCCGACCAGCACCGGCTGGCTATCGCCCTGCAGCTTGCGCGCCGCCGCCAGCATCGCGTACGTCTTGCCGACGCCGGCCGAGGCGCCGAAATAAATCCTCAGCCTGCCGCGCGCCGCCTTCTTTTCCTGGGCCTGTACCTGCGCCAGCAGAGCGTCGGGATCGGGGCGTTGGCTGTCGCTATTGAACATGAATACGGGTGGGTGGATGGCGGATTCAGCGAGTATGCGCAGTTTCCGCGCCGAGCGCCAGTGCATTCGGATTCAGCTCGTCCAGCTTCAAATTCAGTTCCAGGACATTCACCGCCGGTTCGCCGAAAAAGCCGAAATACTGCTTTTGCCGCAGCGCTTCGATCAGGTCGCGCACTGTTTGCGGCGCCAGGTGCCGCGCCGCGGCGACGCGGCGCACCTGGTAGTCGGCGGCGGCGAGGCTGATGTCCGGATCCAGGCCGCTGGCCGAAGCCGTCACCAGGTCGACCGGGACCGGCGCCGGATTGCCGGGATCGGCCGCCTTGAGGGCGTCGATGCGGGCCTTGACGGCCTCGTTCTGGGCCGGGTTGCCCGGGCCCAGGCTGGAACCGGCCGACCCGGCGCCGTTGTCCGGCATCGGGCTGGTGGCCGACGGGCGGCTCCAGAAGTAGCCGGGCGAGGTAAAGGATTGGCCGATCAGGCGCGAGCCGACCGGCTTGCCGCCGCGTTCGATCAAGCTGCCGGCGGCCTGATTGGAAAAGACCAGCTGGCCGATGCCGGTGACGACCAGTGGATAGACGACGCCGCAGATCAGCGTCATCGATGCGAACAGGACGGCGGCGGGACGGATGGTGGAAGACATGGTGGCTCCTTGGATTAAGCGAGGTTAAGTGCGGACAAGACCATATCGATGACCTTGATGCCGATAAACGGCAACACGATCCCGCCCAGCCCGTACACCAGCAAATTGCGGCGCAACAGCGCGGCGGCGCCGATGGCCCGGTATTGCACGCCCTTCAGCGCCAGCGGAATCAGGAAAACGATGATCAGCGCATTGAAAATCACCGCCGACATGATGGCCGACGAGGGACTGGCCAGATGCATGACGTCGAGCGCCTTCAGTTGCGGATAGGTGCCGACAAAGGCCGCCGGGATGATCGCGAAATACTTGGCGATGTCGTTCGAGATCGAGAAGGTGGTCAGCGAACCGCGCGTCATCAGCATCTGCTTGCCGATCTCGACGATCTCCAGCAGCTTGGTCGGATTCGAATCCAGGTCGACCATATTGCCGGCTTCCTTGGCCGCCTGGGTGCCGGAATTCATCGCCACGGCGACGTCGGCCTGGGCCAGCGCCGGAGCGTCGTTGGTGCCGTCGCCGGTCATCGCCACCAGGCGGCCTTCGGCCTGGTAGCTGCGGATCAGCTTCAGCTTGTCTTCCGGCGTCGCCTCGGCCAGGAAATCGTCGACCCCGGCTTCGGCGGCGATGGCGGCGGCGGTCAGCTTGTTGTCGCCGGTGATCATCACCGTCTTGATGCCCATGCGCCGCAGTTCGGCGAAGCGCTCCTTGATGCCGCCCTTGACGATGTCCTTCAGCTCGACCACGCCCATCACGCGGCCGGAATCGACCACCACCAGCGGCGTGCTGCCGCGGCGCGCGACGTCGTCGACGGCGCGCGCCACTTCGATGGGATACGGCTGGCCCAGCGACTCGACGTATTTGCGCACCGAATCGGCGGCGCCCTTGCGCACTTCGCGCGCGCCGAGGTCGACGCCGCTCATGCGCGTATTGGCCGAGAACGGCACGAAGACCGCGTGCAGCGGCGCCATCTCGCGTTCGCGGATATTGAAGCGCTGCTTGGCCAGCACGACGATGCTGCGGCCTTCCGGCGTTTCATCGGCCAGCGAAGCCAGTTGCGCGACGTCGGCCAGCTGCTGCTCGGTGACGCCGGGCGCGGCGACGAAGGCCGCAGCCTGGCGGTTGCCCAGGGTGATGGTGCCGGTCTTGTCGAGCAGGAGCACGTCGACGTCGCCGGCCGCTTCCACCGCCCGGCCCGAAGTGGCGATGACGTTGGCCTGCATCATGCGGCTCATGCCGGCCACGCCGATGGCCGACAGCAGGCCGCCGATGGTGGTCGGGATCAGGCATACCAGCAGCGCGATCAGCACGGTGATGGAAATCGGCGTGCCAGCCTTGGCCGCCTCCACCGAAAACAGCGAAAACGGCAGCAGCGTCACGGTGACGATCAGAAACACGATGGTCAGCGCCACCAGCAGGATGGTCAGGGCGATTTCGTTCGGCGTCTTTTGCCGCCTGGCGCCTTCGACCATGGCGATCATGCGGTCGAGGAAGGTCTCGCCGGGGTTCACGCTGACGCGGACCACCAGCCAATCCGACAGGATGCGGGTGCCGCCGGTGACGGCGGAAAAGTCGCCGCCCGATTCGCGGATCACCGGCGCCGATTCGCCGGTGATGGCGCTCTCGTCGACCGAGGCCACGCCTTCCACCACTTCGCCGTCGATGGGGATCACGTCGCCCGCTTCGATGACGATGAACTGGCCCTTGCGCAGTTCGGTGGCGGGCGCCTGCACCCATGGCGTGCCGTATTTCGGGGTGGCGACCTGCTTCGCCATCACGGTCTGCTTCAGGCTGCGCAGCGAGGCCGCCTGGGCCTTGCTGCGGCCCTCGGCCAGCGCTTCGGCGAAGTTGGCGAACAGGACGGTGAACCAGAGCCAGATCGCGGTCGCCAAAACGAATCCGGAACCGGATTCGCCGGGACTGGCTTCGCCGCTGCCGGCCAGCGACTGGATAGTCAGCAGCGTGGTGATGATGCTGCCGACGAAAACCACGAACATGACCGGACTGCGCAACTGCGTGCGCGGATTCAGCTTTTTGAAGGCGTCGATGATGGCCGGGCCGATCAGGGCGGAATCGAAAAGCGTCAGGCTTTTGCGTGGCGTATGTGCTGAAGACATCGTGTACTCCCAGGTTTTCTTTGAACGATTATTTGGCGAACAGCTGCAAGTGTTCGACCACCGGCCCCAGGGCCAGCGCGGGGACGTAGTTCAGCACCCCCACCAGCACCACCACGCCGATCAGCAAGCCGATGAACATCGGGCCATGGGTCGGCATCGTGCCGGCGTTCGCTTCCAGCCGCTTCTTGGCCGCCAGCGAGCCGGCGATCGCCAGGATGGGCACGATCATCGCGAAGCGCCCGAACCACATCGCCACCGCCAGCAGCCAGTTATAAAACGGCGTGTTGGCCGACAGCCCGGCGAAGGCGCTGCCGTTGTTGTTGGCGGCCGAACTGAAGGCGTACAGGATTTCCGAGAAGCCGTGCGCGCCCGGGTTGGCGATGCCAGCCTTGCCGGCGTCCATCAGCACCGCCAGCGCGGTCCCGGCCAGCACCAGCGTCGGCGTCACCAGGATGGCGATCGAGGTCATCTTCATTTCATAAGCCTGGATCTTCTTGCCCAGGTATTCGGGCGTGCGGCCTATCATCAGGCCGGCGATGAACACCGCCATGATGGCGAACACCAGCATGCCGTACAGGCCGGAACCGACGCCGCCGAAGATCACTTCGCCGAACTGGATCAGCAGCATCGGGATCATGCCGCCGATCGGCATGAAGGAATCGTGCATGGCGTTGACCGCGCCGCAGGAGGCCGCCGTGGTCACCGCGGCGAACAGCGCCGAGGCGTTGATGCCGAAACGGGTTTCCTTGCCTTCCATATTGCCGCCCGATTGCAGCGCCGTCGCTTGCTGGTCGACGCCCATCGCCTGCAGCGCCGGGTGGGCCTGCTGCTCGGCGGCCAGCACGACGCAGGTGGCGGCGACGAAGATCAGCGTCATCGCCGCCAGCACGGCCCAGCCCTGGCGGCGGTCGCCGACCATGCGGCCGAAGGCGAAGCACAGGCCGGCCGGGATCAGGAAGATCGAAATCATCTGGAAAAAATTCGACAGCGCGGTCGGGTTTTCATAGGGATGGGCCGAGTTGGCGTTGAAGAAGCCGCCGCCGTTGGTGCCGAGCATCTTGATGGCTTCCTGCGAGGCGACCGGGCCCATGGCGATGTTTTGCGTCGCCGTGCTCAGGGTCTCCAGCACCGGCTGGCCCTTGGCGTCCTTCAGCGGCTGGCCGTCGGCGCCGTTCTTCGGCTGGGTGTAGGTCACCTTGTCGAGCAGGTTGACGTCCTGGTAGGCGGAGAAATTCTGGATCACGCCCTGGCCCATCAGGAATACCGAAAAGATCAGCGACAGCGGCAGCAGCACATACAAGGTGGAGCGCGTGATGTCGACCCAGAAATTACCGATCGACCTGGCCGAACGCGAGCTGAAACCGCGCACCAGGGCGAAGGCGACGGCCATGCCGGTGGCGGCCGAAAAGAAGTTCTGGCCCGTCAGCACCAGCATCTGGGTCAGGTAGCTCATGGTCTGCTCGCCGCTGTAACCCTGCCAGTTGGTATTGCTGGCGAAACTGACGGCGGTGTTGAAGGCCGAATCCGGGCTGACGTTGGGCAGCGCCTGGGGATTCAGCGGCAGGAAGGCTTGCAGCCGCTGCAGCGCATACACGGCCAGGGTGCCGAGGGCGTTGAAGGCCAGCAGCGCGACGGCATAGGATTTCCAGCCCATGCCGCCGCCCTCGCCGGCATGCACGCCGGCGAGACGGTACAGCAGATGCTCGACCCTGGACAGCCAGCCCAGGCCGGGCACCTTGCCGCCGTCGCCGACGCGGGCCAGCACGATGCCGAGGGGGTAGGACAGCGCCAGCAGCACGACAAGAAAGGCTAGCAGCAGCATGATCGCTTGCGTCGTCATCACAGTTCCTCCGCCTTCAGCAAGGCCACGACCAGGTAGACCAGCAGGCCGGCGGCGCTGAGCGCGCCGATCAGATAGAAGGTGTTCATGCCTGGCCTCCGAGCTTGTCGCAGCCGATCGCGAACGCGCAGCTCAGGGCAAAGAAGACCACGATAGCGCCGATAAATACTATGTCCATCACACCCTCATACGGTTTGGTTTTGATGGCGTCAAGGTTAGCGGCAACGGTCTAAAGATTTTGTAAAGACTTGCGGACGGGGTGTAAACAAAGCGTAAAAAGGCGTAAAAATCGCGGCGCGTGCATATGTATCTGTTTGGGCATCCACGGTCATCTGCATCAGGCATGCCGGTTCCGGCAAGACCGCTGCGGCGGCGGGGACGATGCGGCGGCGGGCCGGCGGCGTGAAGAAGAATGAGTGCATACAGAGCCTTGTGTGGGTCGTCATGATGAAAAAGAGCTTATTCCCTTCGCCGTAAAAGTTTTCTAAAAAGTCGCCGCGGTGCTGTAAACAAGGCGTATAAAACACGCCGTATAAACCAGAACTTGTCAATCCTATAAACCGCAACAGCCTCGGCGCGGGCTTGCAAAGCGCCGCGGGACAGGCAAAAATACGCGCCGAATCGGCCCCGCCCCGGCCGATCAAGATAGAATGCGCAGGCATCCGCATAAACATTGTTTCGCCTTTATCAGCTTGAACCCGTATGGCCACTAAAAAACCTGCATCCGATTACAGCGAATCATCCATCCGCGTCCTGAAAGGCCTGGAACCCGTCAAGCAGCGGCCAGGAATGTACACCCGCACCGAGAATCCGCTGCACATCATCCAGGAAGTGATCGACAACGCCTCCGACGAGGCCCTGGGCGGCCATTGCAGCCACATCGCCGTCACGCAAAACGCCGACGGCAGCATCACCGTCGAAGACAACGGCCGCGGCATCCCGGTCGGCCTGCACCCGGAAGAAGGCGTGCCGACGGTGGAAATCGTCTTCACCCGCCTGCACGCCGGCGGCAAGTTCGACAAGGGCTCGGGCGGCGCCTACGCCTTTTCCGGCGGCCTGCATGGCGTCGGCGTGTCCGTCACGAACGCCCTGTCGTCGCGCCTGGAGATCACGGTCTGGCGCAAGGAAAACGACGGCAACGGCTTGCACCACATGGTCTTCGCCAACGGCGACGTGATCGAACCCCTGAGCTCGAAACCGGCTGCGCGCGAGGGCAAGAAGTCGGGCACGCGCGTGACCGCCTGGCCGAACCCGAAATACTTCGACTCGCCGCAGATTTCGCAAACCGAGCTGCAGCGCCTGCTGCGCTCGAAAGCCGTGCTGCTGCCCGGCGTCACCGTCACGCTCACGAATGCCAAAGGCGAAGTCCAGACCTGGATGTACGCCGAGGGCTTGCGCGGCTACCTGACCGAGACGCTGGCGCAATCGTCCAGCGGCGAGACGCTGATCCCGCTGTTCGAAGGCGCGCAATACGCCACGCCGGACACCGACGGCTTCGCCGAGGGCGAGGGCGCGGCCTGGGTGGTGGCCTGGACCGAGGACGGCGCCGTGGTGCGCGAATCCTATGTCAACCTGATCCCCACCTCGAACGGCGGCACCCATGAATCGGGCTTGCGCGAAGGCTTGTTCGGCGCGGTGAAGAACTTCGTCGAGATGCATTCGCTGCTGCCGAAAGGCGTCAAGCTGCTGCCCGAAGACGTCTTCGCGCGCGCCTCCTTCGTGCTGTCGGCGAAGGTGCTGGACCCGCAGTTCCAGGGCCAGATCAAGGAACGCCTGAACTCGCGCGACGCGGTGCGCCTGGTCTCGACCTTCAGCAAGCCGCCGCTGGAACTGTGGCTCAACCAGCACGTCGAATACGGCCGCAAGCTGGCCGAGCTGGTCATCAAGCAGGCGCAATCGCGCCAGCGCTCGCTGCAAAAGGTCGAAAAGAAAAAATCCTCCGGCGTCGCCGTCTTGCCGGGCAAGCTGACCGATTGCGAATCGTCCGACATCGCCCGCAACGAGATTTTCCTGGTCGAGGGCGATTCGGCCGGCGGCTCCGCCAAGATGGGCCGCGACAAGGAGACCCAGGCGATCCTGCCGCTGCGCGGCAAGGTGCTGAACACCTGGGAAACCGAGCGCGACCGCCTGTTCGCCAACAACGAAGTGCACGACATCTCGGTGGCGATCGGCGTCGATCCGCATAGTCCGGACGACAAGGTCGATCTGTCGAATCTGCGCTACGGCAAGATCTGCATCTTGTCGGACGCCGACGTCGACGGTTCGCACATCCAGGTGCTGCTGCTGACGCTGTTCTTCAAGCATTTCCCGCAGCTGATCGAACGCGGCCATGTGTGCGTGG
>DASYLQ010000638.1:0-2397 GCA_036009485.1 Janthinobacterium sp. | reverse complement strand
CATGTGCGCGAGCGCGATACGCTGGCGCGCGTCGGCGGCGACGAATTCGCGCTGATCGTCGAGCATTGCACGGTGGCCGAAGCGCAAACCGTGGCGCACAAGCTGCTCGACACCACGCGCAGCTTTCGCTACGTCTGCAAGGAACAGTCGTTCCGGCTCGGCGTCAGCATCGGCCTGATCCCGATCAACGGCACCGCGGCGACGGTGGAAGAAGCGTTGCGCCTGGCCGACCACGCCTGCTACGTCGCCAAGGAAACCGGCAGGAACCGCATTTTCGTCCAGCAAGAGAATGGCGCTGAAATGACCCGCCGGCGCAACGATATGTACTGGGTCAAGCGCCTCGGCGACGCCGTCAGGGGCAACCAGCTGCAACTGTTTTACCAGCCTATCCACGCCCTCGGCAAGAAAAATGGCGGGCTGCGTTACGAGATCTTGTTGCGCATGAAAAACGACGACGGCGGCCTCATCGGCCCGAGCCAGTTCCTGCCGGCGGCGGAACGCTACGACATCATGCCCGAGATCGACCGCTGGGTACTGGACCAGAGCCTGGCCTGGCTGGAAGCCCATCCCGTGCACGTCGCCAGGCTGGAGCTATGCACGATCAACCTGTCGCAGCGCACGCTGGCCGATGCCGCCTTCCAGGAATACGCGGCCAGCCGCATCAAGGCCATATCGGTTCCGTCCGCCAAGCTGTGTTTTGAAATCACCGAGACTGGCGCCGTCGCCAATATGCACAACACCCTGGCCTTCATCATGAAGATCAAGGAACTCGGCTGTTGTTTCGCGCTGGACGACTTCGGCACCGGCATGGCTTCGTTCGCCTACCTGAAGCAGATCCCGGTCGACTACGTGAAAATCGATGGTTCCTTCATCCAGATGATTACGCAGAGTAATGTCGATTTCGAGATGGTGCGCTTCACCAATGATATCAGCCACCTCATGGGACGCCGGACCATTGCCGAATTCGTCAACGACGCAGCGACCCTGCAAAGGCTAAGGGAGATAGGGGTGGATTTCGCCCAAGGGTTCATGCTGGGCGAACCGCAGCCGCTGGAGCGAACCAGCGGACCAGCGGTGGAGTGAGCTGCGGCCAGCCTTGGCGCTTATTTCGGGGCCTGGGCTTTGCGGCGGCGGGCGGCGAAGCCGACCAGGCCCAGGCCGCCCAACAGCATGGCGTAGGTCGCAGGTTCAGGCACGGCCGCGGCGACGGCGTCGTATGCGCGGAAATTGCTGATCCCGTGCGGCAGATTGGAGAAGGTAAAAACGCTGCCCGCCGGTACCGCCTGGTCCCAGTAGAACAGCAATTCTCCCTGGCCGTAATGGACCGCCAGATAATTGAAGGAAGTGGAAACGGTGAAGGAGCCGGACTTGGCGCCGGACAGGCTGTCGTTGCTCGAAGACAAAGTGATCGAACCGGCGCCGCTGGAAGGCAGACCGAACTGCGTATCGATCAGATTGGCGATAGCCGCGGCGCTCTGGCCGCCGCCAGGATTGGCGCCATCGAACACCCAGACCTCGTCGGCCGCGAGCGAGCCATAGCTGACCGATCCGCTACCCACAGGGAAGCCGGACGTCGGCGGATTGGTGATGTCGACCCAGCTTGCCGCATGCGCGGCCGTGGCCAGTAACAGCGTGGCGGCCAAAGCGGCCAACTTGAGGGCGAAGTTTTTATGATGGATCACAATGATTTCCTCGATTTATTATTGATCGAAAGGTGGCGGCGTCAAACCGGACTCAGGAATAAATGATACCTTCAAAAAAAAATTTAATGCAACGAAAACAACTAAGATTCAAAAAATATAATTTCCTGCAAGCATTGTTTGAGCTCTGGTTACAACAATGGTTGCGTAATTATATTATCCAGACCCGGCTTTCCCGGAGCATGAATTTCCTTGAAGATGTTTATTACAATTTTGTGGACGCCATGCCGCCTTTCGGTTTCATACTTACTCATCCGTTATTCCGCGTATAAAAGTATCATGAAGAAGAGTAATATCCGCGCCGCCGAGGCCGCATCTTCATCCGACGCCATGCTCAAGCTGGAGCGCGCGCTCGCCCTGCACCGCCAGGGAGAGGTTTGCCAGGCCGGCGCCCTGTACCGCGACATCCTGATGCTGGAACCCGATAATTTCAATGCCTTGCACCTGCTCGGCGCCTTCGCCCTGCAAAGCGGCGATATCCAGGCCGCCTATGAACTGATCACCCGCGCTGCGGCCATCGCGCCGCAACTGGCCCTGGTCCACCTGCATCGCGGCGTCGCCCTGCAGGGATTGCAACGCTACGGCGAAGCCTTGCTCAGCTACCGGCGCGCGCTGCGCATCGATCCAGGCCAGGTCGACGCCAACTTCAATGAGGGTCTTTGCCTGCTGTTGAACGGCGACCTGGAAGCGGGCTGGC
>DASYLQ010000637.1:0-3398 GCA_036009485.1 Janthinobacterium sp. | reverse complement strand
GCTGTCGACGGTGGCGGTAACGGCCGAACCCGCTTTGGTGAAATTGCTGGCGCCGTTGATCGAGGATTGCAGCATGGTCGCCAGCGCCGTCGGGGTATAGGTGCCGGGCGGAATGGTCACCGTGGCGGTATTGCCCGCCGTCGAAGGATTGGTGTCGTTCAGCGTGACGGTCCAGGTCGTGTTGGCGGCGATTGTGGTCGAGGCCGCCAATGGGGCGGTACCGACCTGGCTGCCCTGGGTGGCCATGGTGGTGATGTTGACGGCGTAAGTGCCCGGCTGGGTCTTGGCGGTGGATGTCGTGAAGCTGACCAGGGGATCGCTGGCCTTGCCGACCGCGGCGAACAGGCCGGCGATATCGCTGAAGTTATTGGTAATGGCCGTTCCCAGCACGCTCTGGTCGAGCGTCAGGGAGCCATCCTTCGCGTTCTGGTCGGTGGTGATACCGATCTGGGTCAGGTTGGTCAAGCCGGCGCTGCTGCTCAAGCCGGTGATGGATTGCGACAACTGGGCGCGCAACTGGCTTTGCAGGGTCTGGGTGGTCGTGTCGCCCAACAAGGGGCCGCTGGCCGCCGTCTGCGTCGAGGTCGACGCCGTCACCGCATTATTGACCGTGAGCTGGTTGATCGCGGTATTCAGTGCGTTATAGGAAGTGACGAAGCCTTGCACGGCAGACGTCAGCGAACTGTTGTCCGACGCGACCACGAGGCTGGTGCTGCCGACCGTGCTGGCGTTCAAGACGACGCCTGTAATGGCGCCCGTGATGCTGGTGCTGCTGCTGCTGACCGCGATGCCGTTGACGTTGGCCAGCGTACTTTGCGCGCCCTGGCTCTGGCTCAGGTTCTGGGTGCCGGCCGGATCGTAGGCCAGCAGGCTGCTCAGGGCGGCATCGGGGGCGCCGCCGCTGGTGCCGCTGAGGGTGATCTTCATGTTCGACGTGGCGCCGGTCTGGGTCGAGGTCAGCACCAGGTGGTTGGGGGCGCCGGTGCTGCCGTCGTTGACGATGGTGGCGTTGATGCCGAAGGCGCCCTTGTTGATGGCGTCGGCGATGCCTTGCAGGGTATTGTTGGTGCTGTCGATGACAATGCTGCCGCTGGCCTGGCTGCCGTCCTGGGTGAAGGTAGCGCCCAGATAGGCGCCGCCGGTGCCGGCGGTCAGTCCGGCGGCGGCCGGATTGGTGCCGCCCACGGTGATTTGCGTACCGTTCGCCGAGACCAGCGAAATCGAGCTTTGCGCCGTGACGCTGGAACCGGTGTTGACGGTGCCGGCGGCAAGGCCCAGGCCGCCGGTGACGCTGCCGGTCGCGTCTTCGGTGACGCCGATGTTGGAACCGTCGGAATTGGTAAACTGCAGGGTTCCATCGGCGGCCGAGCCGGTAAACGTGATGTTGGCCTGGGCCAGCGCGGTGGTGACGCTGTTCTTGCCGGCCAGGATGGAATCAAGCGAGGCCGCGGTGACGCCGCTGCCGCCGGCCACGCCGGCCGCCTGGCTGGCGATCGCCACGCCGCCCACCGACAGCGTATAGCTGCCGCCGCCGGTGGTGTCGATGGCGCCGAAGGACGAGGCGCCGCCGGAGCCGAACAGGGTGGCGCTGGTCTGGGTCGGGGCGGCGGTGGCGGAAACGCCGGTCGTGCTGCTTTGCGCATTGATGGCGTCGGCCAGCAGTTTGGCGCTCTTGACGCTGCTGTCGGTGGCGATGGTGGTGCCGTCGATGGTCAGGCCGCCTGGCGTGATGCCGCCGGTCAGCATCGCGGAACCAAGCGCGGCGCCGGTGAGGCCGAAGCTGCCGCCGCTGACGCCGCCGAGCTGGAACGAGACCGTGGTGCTGGTGCCGGTGCCGATGGCGGCCGTGGTCGTGGCATAACCGGCCGAATTCAAGCGTTGCGCCTGCGCTATCTGGCTGACGTTGATCCCGTAGGTGCCGGCTGTGGCGGCGCTGGAAGCGACGGCGGACAGCACCGACGTATTGCTGGCGGTGGCGGTCAGCGATTGGAAGGTCGACAAGGAGGTCAGCCCTGACAGGGAACTCTGGAAGGTGCTCAGCGCGCTGGACAGACTGCCCAGGGCGGAAACTTTTGCCTGATAACTGGCAATCTGGTTATTCATCTGAGTCAACGGCATTGCTTCCACGTCCATCAGCTTGGAAATGATGCTGTTGACATCCAGGCCAGAGCCGATGCCGGGAGAACTGATCGCCACGTTGAACTCCTAAGGAAAACGATAATGTAAGCTGTTATCGGCAGAACCTAAGCGGACTTGAGAGGGGGATTTACCAGCTTGTTTGCAAGACGCCGGCAGCGGATGTCCGTGCGGGGAGAGATGCGGAGAGACGCGGAAAGACGTTCTTCCGCGGACGCTTGCCACCGGCAACAGCGGCAGCCCTGTTTCAGGCGGTCTGATTGATCAACACGCCTTGCGATTGCGAATCGTCGATCGACTTGGCGATGGCCAGCGCTTCCTTCGATGGAAATTGCTGCAGTACTTCCCTGGTCGATTGGTCCACCACCTGGACGATGGTGCGCTTGCTGTCGGGGTCGATGGAAAACTCGATGCCCGGGGTTTTTTCCTGGGCCGCCTTGTTCAGGTCGGCCAGCGCCTTGTCGACCTGGTCCGCGCTCGGCGCCGCCGCGCCGCCCTTGGCGGCGTCGGCCGCGGCGGGCTGGCCGGCGGATGCGCCGGATACCGGACGGGTTCCGGTGACGCTTCTGTCCGTGGCGGCCGCTGCGGCCGGGCCTATCGAATCGATTGTCATGATGCTTCCTAAACGAAAAATCCCCGGCTGATAAATCAGCCGGGGAACCGGTTAAAGTTGGCTTGTGGCCATCGTTTTACACGGTAACGATCACGCCATTAGCCACGCAGCAGGGCCAGCACGCCGTTCGGCAGCGAGTTGGCCTGGGCCAGGATCGCGGTACCGGCCTGTTGCAGAATCTGGCCGCGGGTCATGTTGGCCGTTTCCGCCGCGAAGTCGGTATCTTGAATGCGGCTTTGCGATGCGGACATGTTCAACGACGTCGTTTGCAGGTTCGAGATGGTCGAAGTGAAGCGGTTCTGGATCGCACCCAGCGCAGCGCGGTTGCTGTTGACCTGGTTCAGGGCCGAGTCGAGCGTCAGCAAGGCCTTGTTGGCGCCGTCGACGGTGCTGACATCGATGTTCGCCACCGAATTCAAGGTACTTCCGGTCGGTTGCGCAACGATATCGGTAGCGGTCGAGCTGACCGAGAAGCCGCTGTCGGACGAGAAACTCAGCGATCCGCCGACGGTAAGCGGCGTGTTGGCTGCGATGGCTATGCCGGTGTCACTCGCGTCGCTAGCAACGGTGTCGCTGGATGGCTTGGCGGCGCCGGTGAATGTGGCGGTTCCGGTTGCCAACAGGTCTGTGCCGGCGGCTGGATTGGTGT
>DASYLQ010000636.1:0-15563 GCA_036009485.1 Janthinobacterium sp. | reverse complement strand
TTCTTTTGCGAATTTATATGTTAACCATATAAATTCACGAAAAAACAATGCCAACTGCTGTCTTAGCCGTAACGTGCCGCGCGCATGCCCGGCGGACACAAGATGGAATTGTAAATGTGACTATTTTTCATGAAATTTTTTCATGAAAATTTTGTGCAGTGCGGCAGGGGAGGATGGAGAATTGTGTCGCGTGATGACCACAAGACATCGCCTGCTCATCGTTGGCGCCGGGCGCGACCGTCGGAAAAATCGTTGAAAAAAACAGTTCGGCAGCCTTGCACTGCCGAATTTTTTCGCATCACCGGAACTTAATGTTTCAATATAGATAATTTTTTATTGCCGGCGCTGGTTTCGCTGGCCGCGATTTCCGCCTCGAAGCGGGCAAAACGCTTGTCGAGCTGCTTCAGCAAGCGCTGTTTGTCGGCATCGGACAGGAAGGAATAACGCAGGCCGGCATAGGACAGCTTCTTGACTTCGGCGTAATCGGTCTTGTAGCGGCTGGCGAACAGTACGTATTCGCCCGACAGATTGTTACGCGAAACGCCGGGGTCGTCGGTCGAAATGACAAAGGGCACGCCATATTTGCGGTACAGGGTCAGCGGATGGGCTTCGCCCTTGACGCCCAGGATGAAGTCGTTGCTGCTCAAATTGATTTCCACCGGAATATCGTGATCATGCATTTTTTTCATCGTCGCCAGCGCATTGCTTTCATGCGCGATGTCGATGCCGTGGCCGATGCGGTCGGCGCCGGCGATATTCACCGCCTCGTCGATATGAAAGGCCAGCCCTTCCGGCGGCACCACGCCCAGCGCCAGTTCGCCGGCGTGCAAGGCCAGTTTGGCCTTCGGATAACGCGCCTTGAGAAACTTGAACATCTGCATGTGCAGCGAATAATCGCGCATCGCCACATGCATGCTTTCCTGGCCGACGATGTTCAAGCCGACCACTTGCCCATTCTGGCTGGCCATCTTGAAACCGGCCAGCATCGATGAAAACACTTGCGACGGCGACAGGAAGCGCAGCACATAGGATTGGTAACGCATGGTGAATTGCCCGTCGTCGATGCCGGCGCTGCTGGTCTTCACATTGTCCAGATAGGCGGCGATGCGCTGGCTGAAGCCGGCATCGTTTTCCAGCGACGCCGTCAGCGCCGTCAATTGCGCCGCCAGCGCCGCATTATCGCCGCCGGCCTGCAGCACCTTGCGGTCGAAATCGGCGTCCTGGATAAAGGGCGCCAGCTCGAACATGGTTTCGATGTAACTCAGGTTTTCCTGGATGGCGCGTTTTTTCAGCATCGTCAAGCCCTCGTTGGCATTGCTCGACGCGACAGGGCCGAAATAACCGAAGGTGTCGAAGAATTGCCGGTCCGGCGGCGACTGGCTGGTGCTGTGGTTATAGAAATCCTTGTCCGACCAGCGCTGCAGCAGCGCCGCGTAGAGGCCGTTGTTGGCGATCACCTCGGAACTCGACAGGCAGTTGCGCTGGGCCGCCGGCCTGGCCCGTTCGGCCTCGACCACGGCCTGGTCGGTCTCTATCATGTAGCTGACTTTATTCACGCAGTAATGCTGGCGGTCCACCCATTCCAGGAATTGTTCGGCATAAATGGCGCCCGAATAATGGTGATGCAAGTCTGCGCCCTTCGGCATCATCGTGAAGAACAGGGTCAGCTCGGCCAGCTTCGGTTCGGGCCCGGCCACCAGCGCCGCGAAATGGCGCCGCGTGATTTCCTCATTGCCCAGGGCGGTAGCCGCCTGCGCGGCGAAGGCGCCGCTGCCCAGGGCGAGGGCGAGGGTCAGGCTGGCGAGTTTTTTTTGCATGGGGTTTCTTCTCTGTGGATGGGATATCGAAATCGGCAGCCCGTATGCCGGTAGCCCGTATGCCGGCTGCCCGTACGCCGGCTGCCCGTATGCCGGCTGCCCGTATGCCTCCTTCCACCCGGGCTCAGGCAGGCTGGCGGCGGTGCACCTGCGCGCCGGCGGCAAAGGTGGCCGCCACGGCGCGGTCGTCGCCCAGCAGCGCCAGCGCGAACAGCAACTCTTCCAGGCTGTCGCAGCGCGCGGTGCGGCGCGCCAGCAAGGGCGTGGCGCGCGGATCGAGGACGATGAAATCGGCTTCCGCGCCGACGGCGAAATTGCCTATCGTGCCTTGCAACTGCATGCAGCGGGCCGCGCCCAGCGTCGCCAGGTAAAACATCCGTAATGCCGGCAGGTAACTGCCTTTCAAGCGCGCTACTTTATAGGCTTCATTCATCGTTTGCAACATTGAAAACGAGGTACCGCCGCCGACGTCGGTCGCCAGCGACAGCGGCATGCGCGCCGCATCGGCCTGGTCGAAATCGAACAAGCCGCTGCCGAGGAAGAGGTTGGAGGTGGGACAGACCGCCGCCGCCGACTGCGTTTCCGCCATCCTTGCACGGTCGCCCTCGTTGAGCCAGAGGCAATGGGCAAACATCGCGCGCGGGCGCATCAAGCCGTAACGGTCGTAGACGTCGAGGTAGCTGCGCGCGTCGGGAAACAGTTCGCTTACCCAGCGGCATTCATCCTCGTTTTCCGCGACATGGGTTTGCAGATAAGTATCCGGATAGGCGCGCGCCAGTTCGCCGGCCACTTGCAACTGGGCTTCGGTCGAGGTCGGCGCAAAGCGCGGCGTGATCGCGTACAGCGAGCGTGCGTGCTTGTGCCAGCGCCCGATCAGGGCCTCGGTATCGCGCGCGCTGGCGTCGGCGCTGTCGCGCAGGAATTCCGGACAGTTACGGTCCATCATCACCTTGCCGGCCACCATGCGCAAATTGCGCGCCTCGCTGGCGCTGAAGAAGGCGTCCACCGATTCCGGATGCACGGTGCAATACACCATCGCCGTCGTGGTGCCGCAGCGCAGCAGCTCATCGAGGAAAAACTCGGCCACCTGGCGCCCGTGCGCGGGATCGCCGAACTGGCGCTCGCTCGGGAAGGTGTAGCTGTCCAGCCAGGGCAGCAAGCCCGGCGCCGGCGATGCGATCATGTCCGTCTGCGGGAAATGCAGGTGGGTATCGATGAAGCCCGGCATGATCACCTTGCCGCGGTAATCGGCCACCGGCGTACCCGCGGGCAGGGTCGGGAACAGGCTGGCGTAATCGCCGGCGGCCTGGACCTTGCCGTCCGCGACCAGCAGCAAGCCATCCTCGAACCAGGCGTGGGCCTGTTCATGAAAGGCGGGATCGGCGTGGAAGTGCAGCAGGCTGGCACGGTAAGCCCGCATGTCGCCCGGCGCTGCGGGGGTTACGATAGGCATCGAGATTCTTTCTGTTGCGAATATTTATAAGGATGCCGGGCCCGATGCTACCAGTCTGAGCGGTGGAGCGGCGCCGGCCGCGGACGCGCTCCCGGCAGCTTCCCACACCATCAGCAATTGCGCGCACACGGAGGCGGCGATGACGGCCGGCGCCTTGTTGCCGATGCCGCCCAGGCCGATAGGACACACCATCGCGGCGATACGCTCCGGCGCCACGCCGCGCTGGCGCAGGCGGTGCTCGAACTTGCGCCGCTTGGTGAGCGAGCCGATCAGGCCGAACCAGCCGGCGTCGCCGCGCGCCATGATGGCTTCGGCCAGGCGCTGGTCGAGCGCGTGCTGGTGCGTCATGACGAGGAAACTGGCGCCGGGCGGCGCGGCGGCCACCAGCGCTTCCGGCGAGTCGGTGGCCTCGACCGTCACATTCTCCGCTACTTTATCGGGAAACATGTCCTCGCGCTCATCGACCCAGGTAATGTGGCACGGCAAGTCCGCCATCGCCCGCACGATGGCCGCGCCGACGTGGCCGGCGCCGAACAGGATCAGGTGGGCCCGCGGCGCCAGGCAGGGATCGGCCAGCCAGCGCCGTCCATCCGCGGCGCGCAGCACTTGCGTCACGGGAGCCAGGACGGTGGGCAGGCCGGACTGGCCGGCGCTTCCGGCCAGCGCCTGGCCGCGGGCGTCCAGCAGCACATGGCTGGACGGGCCGTCGATGGCGCTCAGGCGCCAGCTGTCTTCGCCGCGGCGTCCCTGCAGGCTGCCCAGGACGGCCAGCAATTCGGCCGTGACGCGCTCGAACGCCAGGTGCACCACGCCGCCGCAGCACTGGCCCAGGCTGGGGCCGAGGGCGAAGCGTTCCAGCCTTACGGGGCCGGCGCCGGCACCGGCATCGGCCCCGGCCCGGGCCAGCATGGCGCGTGCGATCTCGACCGCGCGCATTTCCAGGTGGCCGCCGCCGATGGTGTCGAATTGCCGCTCGGCTGACACCAGCATCCTGGCGCCCGGCTCGCGCGGGGCCGAGCCTTCGACGATGGCGACCGTTACCAGCACGGCCGCTGCGGCGCCGGCGGCGTCCAGCCAGTCACTCATGTTGCCATCCCCGCCGTCGCCATCCCCGCCGCCTGGGCGGCTGCGACCGCGGCGATGGCCTTGAGGATTTCCTCGCTGGTGGCCGGCGCGTTCAGCGGCGGGTTGATCTTGTGGCCGGCGACGCTGGAGATGGCGTCGCGGATCGCGAAAAATACCGAGAACGGCAGCAGCAGGGGCGGCTCGCCGACGGCTTTCGAGCGGTGGATGCTGTCTTCGGCATTGCGGTTCTCGAACAGGCGCACGCGGAAATCCTCGGGACAGTCGGAAATGCCGGGAATCTTGTAGGTCGAGGGCGCATGCGTCATCAGCTTGCCGCCGGCATTCCACCACAGCTCTTCGGTCGTCAGCCAGCCCATACCCTGGATAAACGCGCCCTCGACCTGGCCCAGGTCGATCGCCGGATTCAGCGACTGGCCGGCGTCGTACAGCGCATCGGCGCGCAGCAATTTCCACTCGCCCGTGAGGGTGTCGACCACCACCTCGGCCACCGCCGCGCCATAGGCGAAATACGAAAACGGCCGGCCCGTCATCGTCTGCGCATCCCAGTGCAAGCCCGGCGTGGCGTAAAAGCCGTCCGACCACAATTGCACCCGCGCCAGATAAGCCTGCTGCACCAGAGCCGCGAAAGGCACGTCGTGGCCATTCACCCGCACCGTATTGTCGAAGAAGCGTACGGCTTCAAGCGCGCCGCCGTAGAGTTTGGCGGCATGCGCGGCCAGGCGTGTGCGGATCCGCCGCGCCGCATCCTGGGCCGCCTTGCCGTTCAAGTCGGCGCCGGTGGACGCGGCGGTGGCCGAGGTATTCGCGACCTTGCTGGTATCGGTGGCGCTGATGCGCACATGCTCCAGCCCGATCCCGAGTTCATGCGCGACGACCTGCAAGACCTTGGTATTGACGCCCTGCCCCATCTCGGTGCCGCCGTGGTTGACCAGGACCGAGCCGTCGACGTAGACGTGGACCAGGGCGCCGGCCTGGTTCAGATGCGTGACGTTGAAGGCGATGCCGAATTTCAGCGGCGTCAGCGCCAGGCCTTTTTTCAGCACCGGGCTGCTGCGGTTGTAGGCGTCGACGGCGCCGCGGCGCGCGCGGTAGGCGCTGCTTTCTTCCAGTTCGTCGACGATGTTTTCGATGACGTTGTCGACGATGAGCTGGCCGTAGGGCGTGACGTTGTCGCTGTCGCGGCCATAGAAATTCAGGCGCCGGATATCCAGCGCGTCGCGGCCCAGGTTGCGGGCGATTTCATCGATCACGTATTCGATGGCGATGGCGCCCTGCGGCCCGCCGAAACCGCGGAAGGCGGTGTTCGATTGCGTATTCGTCTTGCCGCAAGCGGCGCGGATGTCGACGTCGGACAGGTAATAGGTATTGTCGACATGGCAGACGGCGCGCGTGGCGACGGGGCCGGACAGGTCGGCCGAATAACCGGCGCGGGTGGTCATGTCGACCCTGGCGGCGAGGATCTTGCCGCTGGCGTCGTAGCCGACTTCGTATTCATAATAAAAGCAGTGGCGTTTGCCGGTGACCAGCATGTCGTCGTCGCGGTCGGCGCGCAGCTTGACCGGGCGTTTCAGTTTTGCCGCGGCGATGGCGGACGCCGCCGCCCACAAGGCCGACTGCGATTCCTTGCCGCCGAAACCGCCGCCCATGCGCCGGCATTCGACCGTCACGTGGTGCGAATGCAGCCCGAGCGCATGGGCGACGACGTGCTGCATCTCGCTCGGATGCTGGGTCGAGCAGAGTACCAGCATGCCCGCGTCTTCCTTCGGGATGGCGTAGGCAATCTGCCCTTCCAGGTAAAACTGTTCCTGGCCGCCGACGTACAGCGTGCCCTTGACGCTGAGCGGCGCGCGCTCGTAGGCGGCCTGGCAATCGCCGCGCTGCAGGCGCATGGTCGGCAGCACGTAGGAAGCGGCCGCCCTGGCCGCCTGCGGCGTCAGGATGGCTGGCAGTTCCTCGTAGACGATGGCCGCGCGGCGGGCGGCGCGGCGGGCATTGTCGTGGCTGTCCGCGACCACGATGAAGAGCGGCTGGCCGACGTATTGCACCAGGCCGTCGGCGAGGATGGGATCGTCATGGATGATCGGGCCGCAATCGTTGACGCCGGGGATATCCGCCGCGGTGTAGACGGCGGCGACGCCGGGCGCGGCGCGCACCGCCGCCAGGTCGAGCGCGACGATGTGCGCGTGGGCCTTGGCCGACAGGCCGAGCGCCGCATGCAGCGTGCCTTGCAGTTCGGGGATGTCGTCGGTATAGGTGGCCTGGCCCAGCACGTGCAAGGCCGCCGATTCATGCGGGCGGGGCTGGCCGACTTCGGACCAGGCGGCCGCTTTCAATTCCGCCGTGCCGGGATGGTTCATGGTCTCTTCCTTTCAGGCGCGGCAGGCGAAAGCGTTGACTTCGGCCGCGGCCAGCGGCGCTTCGGCGCGGGTCTCGAACCAGAAACGGCGCAGCAGGTTTTGCGCCGCCTTCATGCGGTAGGCGCCGCTGGCGCGCAGGTCCGACAGCGGCGCGTAATCCTGCGCCAGCATGGCCATGGCGGCGGCCAGCGTGGTCTCGTCCCAGGGTTGGCCGGCCAGCAGCGCCTCGGTCCTGGCGGCGCGTTTCGGGATCGCCGCCATGCCGCCGAAGGCGATGCGGGCTTCGCCGACGATGCCGCCATCGATGCGGAAAGCGAAGGCGGCGCAGACCGCCGAGATATCCTGGTCGAAGCGCTTGGCCAGCTTATAGGTGCGGAAAACCCGTCCCGCTTGCGGCAGCGGCACGCGCACGGCTTCGACGAATTCGCCCGGCCGCAAGTCCTTTTTTTGATAATCGAGATAAAAATCTTCCAGCGCCAGCACGCGCTGGCCGGCGCTCCCGCGCAGCACGGCCTGGCTGCCAAGCGCGATCAGCCACGGCATCGAATCGCCGATCGGCGAGCTGTTGGCGACATTCCCGCCCAGGGTGCCGGCATTGCGGATCGGCAGCGAGGCGAAGCGCCGCCACAGTTCCGACAATTCGTCCGGATAGTGCTTGCATAGCGCCGCGTAAGCGTCGTTGAGCGAGACGCCGGCGCCGATGTCGAGCATGCCCCCGCTCTCGCCGATGTGCTTCAGCGCGCCGACCCGGCCCAGGTAGATGATGTCGTCCAGCTCGCGCAATTGCTTGGTAACCCACAGGCCGACGTCGGTCGAACCGGCCAGCAGGCAGGCGTCCGGATGCGCGGCGCGCACCGCCACCAGTTCGGCCAGCGTGCGCGGAGCGTGGAATTGCTGGCCGCGCGCCGCATAGGTCGTCATCGTATCGCGCTGCAGATCCTGGAGTTGGCTGGCCAGGGCGGTCCGGTCGAAAGTCACGGGCGGCAATTCGCCCATGCGTTTCGCGGCGGCGATGATGGGCCGGTAGCCGGTGCAGCGGCACAGGTTGCCGGACAGTGCGTCGTCGATGGCGCGCCGCTGCGGCGGGCCGTCCTGGTTCAGGTACATGGCCCACAGGGACATGACGAAACCGGGCGTGCAAAAGCCGCATTGCGAAGCGTGGCACTCGACCATCGCCTGCTGCACCGGATGCAGGGCGCCGCCCTGCTGCAAGTCTTCCACCGAGAACAGCGCCTTGCCGTCCAGCGTGGGCATGAACTGGATGCAGGCGTTGACCGCCTTCAGCTCGACCTTGCCGTTTTCCAGGCTACCGATGACCACCATGCAGGCGCCGCAATCGCCCTCGGCGCAGCCCTCCTTGGTGCCGGTGCAATGCTGGTCCTCGCGCAAATGCTGCAGCACGGTCTGCGTAGGCGACACGGCGCTGAGCTCGCGCAGCGCGCCGCGGTAATAAAAACGGATTGAATCTGACATGGCTTGCCCCGGCTTTCTCCCGAGGTACAAGGCTAACACCTGCCACCAGGGGTATTATAAGAAAATACTGATGTCTAATATAATCATTGGCGCATGTCCGATATCTATTCCTTGCAGCTTATTCCTTGAAAGGATGGGCCGCATGCCAATGCTCGGCGATATCGATCCGGCGCGCGATCCAGACGCGCTCGTGGCGCTGCGCATAATCGAGGAAGCGCGCCAGCGCCGCCGCCCGCGCCGGCCGTCCGGCCAGGCGGCAATGCAAGCCGACCGACAGCATCTTCGGCTGGTTCAAACCGTTCGGGTCGCCCTCGGCGTACAAGACGTCGAAGGCGTCTTTCAGGTAATCGAAAAATTGCGTGCCGGAGTTAAAGCCCTGCATGGCCGCGAAGCGCATGTCGTTGGTATCCAGCGTATAGGGCACGATGAGTTGCGGTTTCACGGCCGGCTGGCCGCCGGCGTCGGTGTACTCGACCTTTTGCCAGAACGGCAAATCGTCGCCGTAATGGTCGGCGTCGTAGCGGAAACCGCCATGTTCGACCACCAGCTTGCGCGTATTCGGCGAATCGCGCCCGGTGTACCAGCCGGCCGGCGCGCTGCCGGTCAACTCCTTGATGATGGCGACGGCTTCGCGCATGTGTTCGCGCTCGGCCGCCTCGTCCATGTTTTGGTAGGAAATCCAGCGCAAGCCGTGGCAGGCGATCTCGTGGCCCAGTTCCTGGAAGGCGGCCACCGCTTCCGGATTGCGCTTGAGCGCCATCGACACGCCGAACACGGTCAATGGCAGGCGGCGCTGTTCGAACATGCGCAGCAAGCGCCACAGGCCGGCGCGCGAACCGTATTCATAGATCGACTCCATGCTAAGGTGGCGCATCGGAAAGGCGGCGGCGCCGATGATTTCGGACAGGAAGGTCTCGGAAGCCGGATCGCCGTGCAGCACATTGTTTTCGCCGCCCTCCTCGTAATTGAGCACGAATTGCAGGGCGATCCTGGCCTGGTTCGGCCAGCGCGGATGCGGCGGCGTCCGGCCATAGCCGATCAAGTCGCGCGGATAATTGTCGTAAGTGCTCATGGGCGAAAACTCGTCGATGGAATAGGTGGCAGCGCTGGGCGCTATACGGCCGATGATATAGGCACATGGCGGCGCAGGCATATGATTTATACGATACGCGATTTCAAACCAGAATATAGGGAAGCAAATGGGCAAACTGAGCACGCACGTACTGGATATCGCGCAGGGTAAACCTGGCGCCGGCGTCAAGGTCGCCTTGTTTTCGGTCGGGCCGGCCGGCAAGGCGCTATTGAAGATCGACGTCACCAACGCCGACGGCCGCTGCGGCACGCCGCTGCTGGAAGGCGAGGCGATGAAAGCCGGGCTGTACGAACTGGTGTTCAACGCCGGCGATTATTTCGCCAGCCAGGGCATGCACCTGCCCTCGCCGCGCTTCATCGACCTGGTGACGCTGGCCTTCGGCATCGCCCACGCGGACGAGAATTACCATGTGCCGCTGGTGGTGTCGCCCTGGTCTTATTCGACGTATCGCGGGAGTTAGGCCTTTCCGCAAACCAGGGAAGCCCGAGTAGGCTAAACAAGCAGTTGATGCTTGAGGAAACTCACCTTCCCCAATCACCCACGATCTCCGCCAGCTCGGCGCGGGTGATTGCGTGTGCTTTCAGCATGCGGACCAGATCATCCTTTGCAACCGGCGCCTCAGCCATCAGCTTCGACACGTCGCCCTTATCCATGGAATCGCGCAGCATGGTATCGCGACAAAGCGGCTCAAGGCGGGATGGAACATCGACTACCTCGCCAAGCTATTGGGCCTGGCAAGCTGGTCGTTCATGCAATCGCCCTGCAGCGCCGCCGCGCCAGCTTGCACTTCCGTCTTGCTTGCCTTAAAATCAGCGCTGAATTGGCCGCGGTGCTGGGCGGTTCTAGCCGCCCTGGATGAGGCACATCGAGTTTGCCGACCAGTTTCCCCCCATGCTTGTTTCTTTACGGTGAGTCCTTGGATACCGTGCCGTTTTGGGCGCAACTTCTTGCTCTCGCCCTCCTGATACTGTGTTCGGCCTTTTTCGCCATGGCCGAGACCGCCCTGATGGCCGCCAACCGCCATCGCCTGCGCCATCTGGCCAAGCGCGGCAGCCTCGGCGCCACCACCACGCTGTGGCTGCTCGACCGCACCGACAAGCTGCTCTCGCTGGTGCTGATCGCCAATACCCTGATCAACGCCATGGCCACCGCGCTGGTGACGGCAATCGCCATCGCCACCTTCGGCCACGATGAGAATGTCATCACCATCTCGACCGGCGTGGTGGCCTTCCTGCTGATCGTCTTCGCCGAGATTTCGCCGAAAGTCATCGGCGCCGCCTATCCGGAAAAAATCGCGCTGCCGACCAGCATCATCCTGAAACCGCTGATGGCCGGCGCCAAGCCCATCATCTGGTTCGTCAACCTCTTCGTCGGCATCGTCTTGAAAATCTTCCGCATCGGCCAGGCCGGGAATAGCCGCGACACCCGCTTGTCGCCGGAGGAATTGCGCTCGATCGTGCTGGAAGGCGGCAATTTCATTCCGCAAAAGCACAAGAGCATCTTGCTCAACCTGTTCGACCTGGAAAATATCTCGGTCGAAGACATCATGACGCCGCGCTCGCAGATCGAGGCGCTGAACCTGGCCGTGCCGGTCGAGGACATCAAGAACCAGCTCACCACCTGCATCCACAACAAGCTGCCCGTGTATGAAGGCGAGATCAACCAGATCGTCGGCATCCTCCACGTGCGCAAGGCGATCGCCCTGCTGAACCGGGCCGACGAATTGACCGCCGAGCACTTCCGCGAACTGCTCAGCACGCCCTACTACATTCCGCAAGACACCGCCGTCTTCACCCAGCTGCAAAATTTCCAGGAAAACCGCGAACGCCTCGGCATCATCGTCGACGAATATGGCGAAGTGCAGGGCCTGGTCACGCTCGACGACATCATCGAGGAAATGATCGGCGAATTCACCACCTCCATGCCCGGTGCGGCGCGCGCCGACTCGTTCGGCTGGAACGAACAGGGCGAATGCCTGCTCGAAGGCGCCACCGCGCTGCGCGACATCAACAAGCGCCTGGGCCTGGACTTTCCGCTGGACGGCCCGAAAACCGTCAACGGCATGTTGCTGGAACTGCTGCAGGATATCCCCGAGGCGGCGATCAGCGTCAAGATCGGCGACTGCATCATCGAAGTCATCCAGGTGCAAAACCAGTCGATCAAAGTTGTAAAACTGAAAAGAGCCTTGCAAGTCAAACAGCATTGATCCATCTGCCCCCGCTTTATCGCCAGTAATGAGCAATTCCGGGGCCGCCGCGCAGCGTTGCTTTGCCGCGTCCCGATAGCGACAAACGCTTTACAAATATGATGCCTAAAGGCATGATCCAGAGAATCCACGGGTGCGCCGGTGATTCTTCCCGGCCCCCTTCCCTAATCTGGCTTTCCTGACAACGCTCCTATGGCAGCAGTTCTCCCCAACGCGACCGCAGGCACTTCCTCCATGTCGGGTTTGGCGCGCGCGCTGATGCAGGCCGGGCGCCTGTCCGCGCCGCAAGCCGAAGCGCTGCAAAAGAAAGCCCTCAGCGAAAAATCGGCCTTCATCGATGTGCTGCTGGCCAGCGGCATCATCGATGCGCGCGCGCTGGCGCTGTTTTGCTCGGAAACGTTTGCCTATCCCTTGATGGATTTGCAGACGTTTAATCTGGAAGTGCTGCCGCAAAAGATCATCGACGCCAAGCTGATGCAGGGCCAGCGGGTGATCGCGCTGGCCAAGCGCGGCAACAAGATGTCGGTGGCCATTTCCGACCCCACCAATACCCAGGCGCTGGACCAGATCAAGTTCCAGACCGAATCCTCGGTCGAGCCTGTCATCGTCCAGCACGACGCCTTGCTGCAACTGTTGGCCGGCCTGAGCAAGAGCGCCGAGCAAAACATCGGCGACCTGATCGGCGACGAACAGGATATCCAGTTCGCCGAGGAAGAAAACAATGCCGCGGCGGCGGCTGCGACGGCCGCCGCCGACGCTGGCGCCAACGACATCGAAGACGCGCCCATCGTCAAGTTCCTCAACAAGATACTGATGGACGCAGTCAACATGGGCGCCTCGGACATCCATTTCGAGCCGTTTGAAAAGTTTTACCGCATCCGCCTGCGCGTCGACGGCGTCTTGCGCGAGCACGCCCAGCCGCCGGTCTCGATCAAGGAAAAGCTGGTCTCGCGCATCAAGGTGCTGGCCAGGCTGGATATCTCGGAAAAGCGCGTGCCGCAGGACGGCCGCATGCGCCTGATCCTGTCGCCGACCAAGACCATCGATTTCCGCGTCAGCACCCTGCCCACGCTGTTCGGCGAAAAGACCGTCATGCGTATTCTCGACGCCACCCAGGCGCAGATGGGCATCGACGCGCTCGGCTACGAGCCGGACCAGAAGGAATTGCTGCTCGACGCCATCCAGCGTCCCTATGGCATGGTGCTGGTGACGGGGCCTACCGGTTCCGGCAAGACGGTGTCGCTGTACACCTGCCTGAACGTCATCAACAAGCCCGGCATCAATATCTCCACGGCGGAAGACCCGGCCGAGATCAATTTGCCGGGCGTGAACCAGGTCAACGTCAACGACCGCGCCGGCCTGACTTTCCCGGTGGCGCTGAAATCCTTCCTGCGCCAGGATCCGGACGTGATCATGGTCGGCGAGATCCGCGACCTGGAAACGGCCGACATCGCCATCAAGGCGGCGCAAACAGGCCATATGGTGTTTTCCACGCTGCATACCAACGACGCGCCGTCGACCCTGACGCGGCTGATGAACATGGGCGTGGCGCCGTTCAACATCGCTTCCTCGGTGATCATGATCACGGCGCAGCGCCTGACGCGCCGGCTGTGCGTCTGCAAGCAGCCGGTGGCTATTTCCGACGAATTGCTTGTCAAGGCAGGTTTCAGGGAAGAGGAACTCGACGGCAGCTGGAAGCCCTACGGCCCGGTCGGCTGCGAGCGCTGCAACGGCGGCGGCTACAAGGGCCGGGTCGGCATCTACCAGATCATGCCGATCACCGAAGCGATTGAAAAAATCATCCTATCGCAGGGCAACGCGATGCAGATCGCCCAACAGTCCGAAAGCGAAGGCGTCAAGTCATTGCGCCAGGCCGGCCTGCAAAAGGTCCGGCAAGGCTTGACCAGCCTGGAAGAAGTTCTTGGCTGCACCAACGAATAAGAAAGCACACATGGCCACATCCAGCAACGGCGCCGGCGGACCGATCAAGGAATCGATCTTTGCCTGGGAAGGCAAGGACAAGTCGGGCAAGACTGTGCGCGGCGAATTGCGCGCCGGCGGAGAAGCGATCGTCAACGTGACTTTGCGGCGCCAGGGCATCATGGTCACCAAGGTCAAGAAAAAGGCCTATCGCAGCGGCAAAAAGGTGACGCCCAAGGACATCACCCTGTTCACGCGCCAGCTGGCGACGATGATGAAGGCCGGCGTGCCGCTGCTGCAATCGTTCGACATCGTCGGCAAGGGCCATGCCAATCCTTCAGTGTCGAAACTGGTCATGGAATTACGCGCGGACATAGAGACCGGCACCAGCCTGAACCAGGCTTTCCGCAAGTTTCCCCTGTATTTCGATCCGCTGTTCTGCAACCTGGTGGGCGCCGGCGAACAGGCCGGCATCCTGGAAGACTTGCTGACCCGCCTCGCCATCTACAAGGAAAAGACGCTGGCCATCAAGGCCAAGATCAAGTCGGCGCTGATGTACCCGGTGTCCATCCTGGCGATCGCCTTTATCGTCACCGCGGTGATCATGATCTGGGTGGTGCCGGCCTTCAAGCAAGTGTTCAGCAGCTTCGGCGCCGACCTGCCGGCGCCTACCCTGTTCGTGATGGCGATCTCGGAATTCTTCGTCAAGTGGTGGTACCTGATCTTCGGCGGCGTATTCGGCAGCATCTACTTCTTTTTCCAGGCCTGGCGCCGCTCGCCGAAGGTGCAGCGCTTCATGGACGTGGCCCTGCTGAAGGCGCCGATCTTCGGCGACGTGATCCGCAAGGCGACGATCGCGCGCTGGACGCGCACGCTGGCGACCATGTTCGCCGCCGGCGTGCCCCTGGTCGAGTCGCTCGATTCGGTCGGCGGCGCGGCCGGCAACGCCGTCTACCTGGACGCCACGCGCAAGATCCAGAACGAAGTCAGTACCGGCACCAGCCTGACGGTGGCGATGCAGAACGCCGACGTGTTCCCGAATATGGTGACGCAGATGGTCTCGATCGGCGAGGAATCCGGTTCGCTCGACGCCATGCTGGGCAAGGTCGCCGACTTTTATGAAGAGGAAGTGGACGAGGCCGTCGGGGCACTGTCGAGCCTGATGGAACCGCTGATCATGGTGATCCTCGGCGTACTGATCGGCGGCTTGGTGGTCGCCATGTACCTGCCTATCTTCAAGCTCGGCTCGGTGGTGTAGCGCTCCGGGGGGCTGAGCTTCCCCTGAAATTTCACCTTCCACAGGTGACGTAAAATAACCTTACTTTGGAAGAACTGGAAATGAAGAGCGCCAAACGACCAGATTTGGTACAGGGTTTGGTTAGCCGCGCGGCACTTGGCTCGCGGCCAACTTGCCCAAGTCCGCCGCCAGCGCATCGATGACCGGCTCCCAGTCGCCACGTTGAGATTGGCGGTACAAGGTCGCGCTCGGATACCACGGGCTATCAGTGCCGCGCTCCAGCCAGCGCCATTCGAACGGCGTCTGCAACAAGACCCAGACCGGCTTGCCCAGCGCCCCAGCCAGATGGGCTACGCTGGTATCGACCGTGATCACCACGTCCATCAACTCGCACAAGGCTGCGGTGTCGGTAAAGTCGCGCAGCAGATCGGCCAACTGCCGCACCGGCATCGAGTCCAGCAGCGGCTGGTCGGCCGGCTTGACCTCTTTCTGCAGGCTGATGAACTCGTATTGGTCCGAGAACATGCGGGCAAACACCGACAGCGGCATGCTACGGTTGTGGTCGTTCGGGTTGGCCGGGTGGCCGCTCCAGACGACGCCCACGCGCGGCCTGGTCTTCGCGCCGAGAATCGCGCCCCATTGCGCAACCTTGGCCTGGTCACTCGCCAGATACGGCGCCGCACCCGGAACCGTGCCGAGCCGGGTGTCGAAGGCCAGCGGCAGGCTCATCAAGGGGATGTGATAATCGAACGGAGGCAACGGTTCGCCCTTGATGACGATCCGGGCCACGCCCGCCAGTGTGCCCAGCAGTCCGGCCAGCGGCTTCTTCACTTCCAGGATGACGATGGCGCCGCGCTGCGCGACCAGCGATGCATAACGGCAGAACTGCAGGGTGTCGCCCAGCCCTTGCTCGGCATGCAG
>DASYLQ010000635.1:0-9620 GCA_036009485.1 Janthinobacterium sp. | reverse complement strand
CCGTGAAGCCGATCGAGACCCTGTTCGTCGTCGACGCCATGCTCGGCCAGGATGCGATCAACACCGCCAAGGCCTTCAACGACGCGCTGCCGCTGACCGGCATCGTGTTGACCAAGCTCGATGGCGATTCGCGCGGCGGCGCCGCGCTGTCGGTGCGCCACATCACCGGCAAGCCGATCAAGTTCGCCGGCGTCTCGGAAAAACTCGACGGCCTGGAAGCCTTCGACCCGACGCGCATGGCCAACCGCATCCTCGGCATGGGCGACATCCTGGCGCTGGTGGAAGAGGCGCGCAAGGGCGTCGACGTCAAGGCGGCGGCGGACCTGGCGCAAAAGATCAAGGTCGGCGGCAAGTTCGACATGAACGACTTCAAGGCCCAACTGGGCCAGATGAAAAAGATGGGCGGCATGGCCAGCCTGATGGACAAGCTGCCGGCCCAGTTCCAGCAGGCGGCCGGCGGCGCCAACATGGACCAGGCCGACAAGCAGGTGCGGCGCATGGTCGGCATCATCGACTCGATGACGCCGACCGAACGCGCCAAGCCTGAACTGATCAAGGCCACGCGCAAGCGCCGCATCGCCGCCGGCGCCGGCGTCCAGGTGCAGGAAGTGAACCGCATGCTGGCCCAGTTCGAGCAAATGCAGTCGATGATGAAAAAGCTGAAGGGCGGCGGCATGATGAAAATGATGCGCAACATGAAGGGCATGATGCCCGGCATGCGCTGAAAAATATCGCGGACGGCGGCCGTTTCGAGCGCCGCGCAAGCGCCAGATGCCCGCCCTTGAAGCGGGCATTTTTTATGCACGAATCAGCGCATGACGCCCCTCAGCCGCCCCTTGCCGGTGCGGCGCGGCCCTATGGGCGGGTTTTAGGTGTGGTTTCCTATAAAAAACGCGAAAAACACTTGCATACTCGGTAAAACCCAACCAATATTAGCCGTGCGATCAATTGCGCAATTTCCCATGTGTTCGTTAAGGAGGCTTGAAGATGGCAACAGCCAAAAAAACCCCAGCAGCAGCGCCAGCCAAGAAGGCAGCTGCGGCAGCTAAACCTGCAGCTGCGGTCAAGAAAGTAGCACCAGCAAAAGCGGCAGCAAAACCCGCGGTAAAAAAAGCGGCAGCACCGGCGACGCCCCGCAAGCCAAATGCGGCTTTCATGAAAGCCATGACACCGTCCACCGTATTGGCCGCCGTCGTAGGCGCAGCACCACTGCCGCGCACCGAAGTGACCAAAAAAGTCTGGGATTACATCAAAAAACTCGACCTGCAAGATCCGGCCAACCGCCGCATGATCAACGCCGACGACAAGCTGAAAGCGGTCTTTGGCGGCAAGGCGCAAGTGTCCATGTTTGAAATGACGAAGCTGATCTCCGATCACCTGAAATAATCGCGGCCGGCGCCAGACGCCGATCGGAATGCCCCTGTCGCCAGCGCGACGGGGGCATTTTTTTTATGCGCTGAGGATTGATGACGGCGCGCGCCGCCGGGCTTACATGGCCGGCTTGGAATCCCAGTTCTTCCACGCCGCCAGGACCGCGTTCGGGTATTCCGGCTTGCCGCGGCTGCCGTTGTAGCGGCCCAGGGCGAGGAACAGGTTGCCGCCCTCCATGTCGAGATACATGCGCAGGATCGAGCAGCCATAGCGCAGGTTGGTCTGCATCTGGAACAGTTTGCTGCGGTCGTTATCGCCGATGATGCCCGTCCAGAACGGCATCACCTGCATGTAGCCGCGCGCCCCGACCATCGAGACGGCGTATTTGCGGTAGGCCGATTCAACCTGGATCAGGCCCAGCACCATGCCCGGATCGAGCCCGGCGCGGCGCGACTCGTACCACGCCACCTGGAGGAATTCGGTGCGCACCTGGTTGTCGGGCAGCTTGCGCCGCAGCCGCTCGGACATCTGCGCCAGCCAGCTGTCGTAGCGCAGGCGTTCGGTATTGTCCCTGAAGGTCGGCTGGGGCGGCCGGGCGTCGCGGATGGCGGTCGACAGCGCCAGCCGCACCGAGTCGGCCAGTGCCTCTTCCTTCTGGTTGCCGGCATGCGCCTGGCGCATGCCGGCCACGCCCAGCCCCAGCACCAGCGCCAGGCTGCAGCACCAGCGCAGCGGCTGCGCCCACAGGCGCCGCCGCTCCGGCATGGGGATGCTCAAGGCTTGCGGATTCACGGCCGCAGTTTGCCCTGGATGAAGCCGAGGATGTCGTCCAGCGGCACGGCGCTGGCCTCGGCGTCGCGGCGGCCCTGGTATTCCAGGTTGCCTTCCTTGAGACCGCGCTCGCCGACGACGATGCGGTGCGGGACGCCGATCAATTCCCAGTCGGCGAACATGGCGCCCGGACGCTGGCCGCGGTCGTCGAGGATGACGTCGACGCCGGCCGCCTGCAGGGCCGCATACAGTTTGTCGGTTTCCTCCTTGACCAACTCGCTGCGGTCGTAACTCATCGGACACAGCACCACTTCGAACGGCGCGATCGAAGTCGGCCAGACGATGCCCTTGTCGTCGAAATTCTGCTCGATCGCCGCGCCCAGGATGCGCGTCACGCCGATGCCGTAGCAACCCATCTGCAGCGGCGCCGGCTTGCCGTTTTCGTCGAGGAAGCTGGCTTTCATGCTTTCGGAATAGGCGGTGCCGAGCTGGAAAACGTGGCCCACCTCGATGCCGCGCTCGATCGCCAGCACGCCCTTGCCGTCCGGCGAGGCGTCGCCTTCGACCACGTTGCGCAGGTCGGCGACCAGGGCCGGCTCGGGCATGTCGCGGCCCCAGTTGGCGCCGGTGAAGTGAAAGCCGGCGTCGTTGGCGCCGCAGACGAAATCGCTCATGTTGGCGACGGTGCGGTCGGCAACCACGGTGACCGGCTGTTTCGTGCCGACCGGTCCCAGGTAGCCTGGCGCGCTGCCGTAGCAGTCGAGGATCTCGGCCTCGGTGGCGAAACGGTGGCCGGCCAGGCCGGGCACCTTGCCGACCTTGACCTCGTTCAGCTCATGGTCGCCACGCAGCAGCAGCATCCAGTTTTCCTTGCTCACCTTGCCCTCGTTTTCCTTTTCGACGGTCAGGGCGATGGTCTTCACGGTCTGCTCCAGCTTCAGGCCGAGCAGGGCCGCCACGGTTTCGCACTTGACGGTGTCCGGCGTCGCCACCTTGGCCAGCGCCAGCGCCGCGGCGGCGCGCGCGGGCGCCAGCGGCAAGGCTTCGGCCGCCTCCATATTGGCGGCGTAGTCCGAGCTCGGGCAGTACACCAGCGCGTCCTCGCCGGTGCTGGCGATGACGTGGAATTCATGCGAACCGGAGCCGCCGATGGCGCCGTTGTCGGCCGCCACCGCGCGGAACTTCAGGCCGAAGCGCGTGAAGATTTTCGTGTAGGCGTCGAACATGACCTTATAAGAAGCCTGCATGCCGGCCAGGTCGCGGTCGAAGGAATACGCATCCTTCATCGTGAATTCGCGCCCGCGCATCAGGCCGAAACGCGGGCGGCGCTCGTCGCGGAACTTGGTCTGGATGTGGTAAAAATTCAGCGGCAGCTGGCGGTAGGACTTGATCTCGCTGCGCACCACGTCGGTGATCACCTCTTCCGAGGTCGGCTGGATGGCGAACTCGCGGCCGTGGCGGTCCTTCACGCGCATCAGCTCGGGGCCCATCTTGTCCCAGCGGCCGGTTTCCTGCCACAGCTCGGCCGGCTGCACGAGCGGCATCAGCAGCTCGATGGCGCCGGCCTGGTTCATCTCGTCGCGGACGATGGCTTCGACCTTGCGGATCACCCGCAGGCCCATCGGCATGTAGGTATAGATGCCGGAACCGAGGCGTTTGATCATACCGGCGCGCATCATCAATTTGTGGCTGACGATTTCGGCGTCGGATGGCGCTTCTTTGAGCGTTGAAATAAAAAAACAGGAGGCGCGCATAACGTGAATTCTTTTTAAAAAGAGAGGGTTATAATCAACCTAATTTTAAAGGATTAGCTGGCTGATGCGTCCATACTTTGTACAAATGCGATCAATAGATGACATTCCGGCCGTTTTCGCCGTCCGAAAACGGTGCCGGCATGCGGAATTGTGGGCAAATTTATAAGAAGGGACGCCAGGCCGCAGAAAGTTTGAGGTGTTCTATGCTCGACCGTGAAGGGTTTCGGCCCAACGTCGGCATCATCCTGCTCAACGCCCAAAACGAGGTGTGGTGGGGCAAGCGGGTGCGCGAGCACTCATGGCAATTCCCGCAGGGCGGCATCAAGTACGGCGAAACGCCCGAACAGGCCATGTACCGCGAACTGGAAGAGGAAATCGGCTTAAGGCAGGAGCATGTGAAAATCGTCGGCCGCACGCGCGACTGGTTGCGCTACGAAGTGCCGGACCATTTCATCAAGCGCGAAATCCGCGGCCACTACCGCGGACAAAAGCAGATCTGGTTCTTGCTGCGCATGTGCGCACGCGACAATGACGTCAACCTGCGCCTGACCGACCATCCCGAGTTCGACGCCTGGCGCTGGCATGAATACTGGGTGCCGCTGGACGTCGTCATCGAGTTCAAGCGCGACGTCTACCAGCGCGCGCTGCAGGAGCTGTCGCGTTTCCTGACCTGGCCGGCCAACGGCGCCGGCCAGCAGCGCCACAACGCGCGCTACCTGCGCCAGCCGCATCCGCCCAAGGCGCCGGATGCGGCGGTAGCGGCGACGCCGTCCGGCCTGGCGCCCGATCTCGCGCCCGGCAAGAAGTAAGGCGCCCGGAAGTCAAAGCGTAAGGAAGTTAAAGTGTAAGGACAAGGCAAAAAAGGCATATCGTTTATGCCCTTTTTGCCGGCCCTGCTTCCAGGCCGGACACGCGGTACAATGCGGCCTGCCTTTCAATCCGGCGCGCGGCGCCGCCCTTGACGATGTTCACTCCCTCTTCCGACGACGTGCGCCGCTTCTTTTGCGAAGCCTACGGCAAGCGCCAGGACAAACAGATCCTCAGCCCGATCGAGGCCATCGCCGTCGACTGGATCGGCCGGCATCCCGAATACCACGAGGTCCTGGCCGACGCCGAGACGGCGCTGGCGCGCGACTATTCGGTCGAGGGCGGCCAGGCGAATCCCTTTTTACACCTGTCCATGCACCTGTCCATCGCCGAGCAGTTGTCGATCGACCAGCCGCCCGGCATCCGCGCCGCCTGCCGCGCGCTGGCGCAAAAGCTCGGCTCGGAGCACGAAGCGCATCACGAAGTCATGGAATGCCTGGGCCAGATGATCTGGACCGCGCAGCGCGCCGGCCTGCCGCCGGACACCGGCGCCTACGTCGAATGCGTGCGCCGGCGCGTGTAGGCACCCGGACCGATCAAAACGCGGACGTAAAAAAAACCACGCAAGCGTGGTTTTTTTCATGCAAGCGGACGCTCTCAGCGATGCGTCACCAGGCTGCTCGGCAAACTGCTCAGATAAGCGGCCAGGTCCTCGATATCGCGGTCGCTCAGCGGTTTCACCTGGCCGCCCATGATGGCGTTGTTGCGGCCGTTCGGGCCGTCGCCGCGCTTGTAGGCGGTCAGCGCGTGCACGATGTAGTCCTTGTGCTGGCCGGCCAGGCGCGGATAGGATGGATCGATGGGCGAATTGAAATCCTTGCCGTGGCAGGCGGCGCAGCTGTATTTTTCCGACAGCGCCTTGCCGGCATCGACATTGCCGCCGGCCGTGGCGCTGAACGAAACGGCGGCGAAAAACAGGGCGGTAAGCGTTTTTTTCATGTTGATCATCCCTTATCTTTGCGCGGTCTGCTGCGAGTAGTACGCCGCCACGTCGGCGATGTCCTGGTCCGACAGGCTGGCGGCGATGCCGTGCATGGTCGGATGCTTGCGGTCGCCTTTTTGATAGGCCTTCAACGCACTTTCGATATATTTCGCCGACTGGCCGCCGATCGCCGGCACCGGAAAGACTTCGGGAAAAGTCGCCTTGTAGCCCGGGATGCCATGGCAACCGATACACATTTCCACCTTGGCGGGAGCGGCCTTGGCGTTTCCAACGATGTCCGCCGCTGCGGCGACATTGGCGATGCCGGCGAGCACGAGAAGTGCGAGGATTTTTTTCATGGTGGCAAAGGTGGTCAGTGGTGAAATCGAATCCGGCCGGTGCAAAAAATGTTAACTTTGCACTATCAGCCTGCGATTCTAACCCAAACCATTCGCGCGCGTCCACAGTCAAGTTTTCCTAAATAACACATCCCGCCGCCCCCGCCGGAAGCCGCCGCGCGCCAGGCTTTGGCGTGGCAAGTCTGTGCCGATCTGACATATACTCGACCTTATTTCACTTTCATCGAGCTACTCATGCAGGCATCTCCCGGCCAAGGCCACCGCTTCCAGGGTTCCGACAGTTATGTCGCCACCGCCGACCTGAAACTGGCCGTCAACGCGGCCCTGACGCTGCAACGTCCGCTGTTGATCAAGGGCGAGCCGGGCACCGGCAAGACCATGCTGGCCGAGGAAGTCGCGGCGGCGCTGGACATGCCGCTGATGCAGTGGCATATCAAGTCGACCACCAAGGCCCAGCAAGGGCTGTACGAATACGACGCCGTCTCGCGCCTGCGCGACTCGCAACTGGGCGACGAGCGCGTGCGCGACATCCACAACTACATCGTCAAGGGCGTGCTGTGGCAGGCGTTCACGGCGCCGGAACCGGTGGTGCTGCTGATCGACGAGATCGACAAGGCCGACATCGAATTCCCCAACGACCTGTTGCGCGAGCTGGACCGGATGGAGTTCTACGTCTACGAGACGCGCGAAATGGTGGTGGCGAAGCACAGGCCGCTGGTGATCATCACGTCCAACAACGAAAAGGAATTGCCGGACGCCTTCCTGCGCCGCTGCTTTTTCCACTACATCAAATTCCCCGACAAGGATACGATGCAGCAGATCGTCGCGGTGCACTACCCGGGCCTGAAACAGGAACTGGTGGCGCAGGCGCTGGAAACCTTCTATGAAGTGCGCGAGGTGTCCGGCCTGAAGAAAAAACCCTCGACCTCGGAATTCCTCGACTGGCTCAAGCTGCTGCTGGCCGAAGACATCCCGCCGGAAGCGCTGCGCAGCAAGGACGCCAAGGCTGTCGTGCCGCCGCTGCACGGCGCCCTGCTCAAGAACGAGCAGGACGTGCACCTGTTCGAACGCCTGGTGTATATGTCGCGGACGAACCGCTGATGATCACGGTCGCGCCGCTGACGCTGGAATGGAAGGGAGTGCGCCTGGAGCCGCTGTCCCAGGCGCACGCGCCCGGGCTGCTGGCGGCCGTGTCCGACGGCGAGCTGTGGAAGTTGACCGTCACCTCGGCGCCGGAACCGGAGCAGGTCGGCGCCTATATAGACAAGGCGCTGGCCATGAAGGATACGCGGCTGGCCTTCGCCGTCGTCGACACGGCCAGCGGCGAAGTGATGGGCAGCACCAGCTACCACGACATCGTGCCCGACATCGACCGCCTTGAAATCGGCTACACCTGGTACGCCAAAAGCCGCCAGCGCAGCCACGTCAACACCAGTTGCAAGCTGATGCTGCTGACCCACGCCTTCGAGACGCTGGGCTGCGCCCTCGTCGGCCTGCGCACCGACAACCTGAATTTCGCTTCGCAGGCGGCGATCCGGCGCATCGGCGCGACACTCGACGGCGTGCTGCGCCACCACGCGCTGCGGCGCGACGGCAGCGTGCGCGACACGCATATGTACAGCATCGTGCGCGCCGAATGGCCGCAAGTGAAGGCCGGGCTGGAACAAAGGCTGCGGGGAGGCTGACATGCTGATCGATTTCTTCTTCGCGCTGAAGGACGCCAAAATTCCGGTCTCGATCAAGGAATTCCTGACCCTGCTGGAAGCGCTGCAAAAGAACGTCATCGCGGCGTCGATGGACGACTTCTATTATCTGGCGCGCCTGACGCTGGTGAAGGACGAGGCCCATTACGACAAGTTCGACCGCGCCTTCGCCCAGTACTTCCACGGCATCAACGCCGCCTTTGAAAACACTGCCGCCATCCCGCTGGACTGGCTGCTGAAGCGCATGGAGCGCGAACTCAGCCCCGAGCAAAAGGCGCAGCTGGAAAAATTCGGCTACGACAAGCTGATGGACCGCCTCAACCAGTTGCTGAAGGAGCAAAAGGAGCGCCACGAAGGCGGCGGCAAATGGATAGGCACCGGCGGCACCTCGCCCTTCGGCCATGGCGGCGCCAATCCGGAAGGCATCCGCATCGGCGGCAAGGGCGGCGGCCGCAGCGCGGTCAAGGTATGGGAGGCGCGCGCCTTCAAGGATTACGATACCGAACGCGAACTCGGCACGCGCAACATCAAGGTGGCGCTGCGCCGCCTGCGCCGCTTCGCCCGCGAAGGCGCCGAGGATGAACTGGCGCTCGACGCCACCATCCGCGCCACCGCCAGCAACGCCGGCTACCTCGACATCAAGATGCGGCCCGAGCGGCGCAACCGCATCAAGGTATTGATGCTGCTCGACGTGGGCGGCAGCATGGATGACCATATCGAACGCACCGAGGAATTGTTTTCGGCGGCGAAGACGGAATTCAAGAACCTGGAGTTTTTCTACTTCCACAACTGCGTCTACGATTACCTGTGGAAGAACAACCGGCGCCGCAACGCCGAACGCTTCCCGACCTGGGACGTGCTGCGCAAATACCCGCCCGACACCAAGCTGATTTTCGTCGGCGACGCCACCATGAGCCCGTATGAAATCCTGCATCCGGGCGGCTCGGTCGAATACAACAACGAGGAAGCCGGCTCGGCATGGCTGGCGCGCTTCACCAACGCCTTCCCCAAATTTATCTGGCTCAATCCCGAACCGGAAGGACTGTGGCAATACCGGCAATCGATCGCCGTGGTGCAGCAGTTGATGAACCATCGCATGTTCCCGCTGTCGCTGGAAGGGCTGGAGCGCGGCATGCGCCTGCTGAGTAAATAAAAAAACGCCGCGGGCGGCGCTTCCGATTCTTGCCCATAACAATCCTTCATCGAATCGTGCGCGGGTTTTCTTCCAGTAGAATCTGGCACGCACTCAGCCTACCATGCAGAGCCTCACAGCGGCGGCCGTTTCAAGCCACCGCCGTACAGCCTTGCATGGGTATTGACGATTACAAGGAGTGTCCATGCAAAGCATCTTATCGATTGCATCCGACCTGTCCTGGCCCTTTGCGATCGCGCTGGCCTGGGTGGCTGGTGAATTCGGCCACCGCTGGACCGGTTTGCCGAGGATTAGTTTTTACGGCGTCGTCGGCTTCGCGCTGGCCCAGGCCCAGGTCGGCATCTTGCCGCAGGCCGGCAGCGGTCCGGTACTGATTCTGGCGGACGTCGCCTTCGGCCTGATCTTGTTCGAACTCGGCTACCGCATCAACCTGCGCTGGCTGGCCAACAATCCCTGGATCGCCGTGGCCGGCCTGGTCGAGGCCATCGGCACCTTCGCCGCGGTGTATGTGATCGCCCTCGAATTCCGGGTCACGCCGATCACCGCCCTGCTGCTGGCGTCGCTGGCGATGTCGACCTCGCCGGCCACCGTCATGCGCGTCATTAACGAGGAACGCAGCTCGGGCCAGGTCACCGAAAGAGTGGTCCACCTGACCGCGCTGAACTGCGTGCTGGCGGTGTTTACCTTCAACGTCATCGTCGGCTTCTGGATGTTCCACAG
>DASYLQ010000634.1:0-2818 GCA_036009485.1 Janthinobacterium sp. | reverse complement strand
GTTTCCCTTCGTCTTACACCGGCATCGCCATCCCCGCAAACCGTCCCCCCATCCTTTCCTCCAGCAACTCGAACACCGCATCCTTGGACAGGACATAGCGCTCCAGCAGCGTCTCCTTCAGCGCTGCAATGACATCCTTGTAATCGGCTATCGCCCGCAGCGTATAGCTGTACAGCTCATCCGCCTTGGCCTCGACCTGGACCAGGGTATGCTCGCCGCTGCTGTCGTTCTTGAACTGGCTGTAATCGAGCTTCGAGCGCGAATACATCGACAATTGATTGACCATCAAATTGAGCATCGAGGTCGCCTTCTGGATATCGTTCTGGCTGCCGACCGAAATCCCGCGCGCGCCATAAAACAACTCTTCCGCCGCGACGCCGCCATACAACTGGATCACGTCGCGCTCCAGTTCTTCCAGCGTGCGCAGGGAGACGTCATCGCCGGCCGACAGCACATAACCGAGCGCGCCCAGCTTGGACACCGACTCGGTGCTGATCTTCAGCAGGTGGGATTTTTCCTTCACCTCGGCCAGGCTCAGTCCCTGGCGCAGCCAGGGATCGATCTGCATGAAGAAATGGCCCAGTTCATGCAGGGCGACGCGCTCGCGCTGCTTGTGCTTTTCCGCCGTCGTGGCGCGGTCGGTCAAGCCGATGGTGGCGCGCTCGAAGGCGCGGAACATCAGGTCGGTGTTGATGATGGCTTTTTCCTGGATCGCCAGCAGGCTGGCGCGCTCCACCACGGTTTCCAGCAGCGCCGGGCTGAGGTTGGCCGTGATTTCGGCGACCTGCTCGAGGTCGAGGTCGTCCCAGGCGACATGGCCTTCCTGCTTGCGTCCCAGGAAGCGGCGCAGCAGTTCGTTGCGCTCGCCCTTGTTCGGCAGGCGGAAATTGATCTTCACCGAGAAGCGCCGCAGCATTGCTTCATCCATCTGGCTGGACGATTCGTCGAAGTTGGACGCCACCACCCAGATCACGCCGGCGCCCTCGTCGCTCTTGACGCCGTCGAGCAGGCCGAGCAGGGTGTTGGCGGTATCGTCTTCCCATTTCTTTTCGCCGCGGCCGCGCGGCATGAACAGGGTCTGGGCCTCGTCGAGGAAGATGATGCAGCTGCCGCGTGCGCAAGCCTTGCGGTACAGCGCATTCAGGGCCTTGGAA
This sequence comes from Janthinobacterium sp., assembly GCA_036009485.1. Taxonomy (GTDB): domain Bacteria; phylum Pseudomonadota; class Gammaproteobacteria; order Burkholderiales; family Burkholderiaceae_D; genus Janthinobacterium. The sequence continues at coordinate 1,664 of DASYLQ010000634.1, read as the reverse complement.
CCGCCGCCGATATAACCCGATTCCAGCGCCGAACCGGAAGCCTGGATCAGCGGCACATTGAGTTTTTTCGCCAGGTAGCCGGCCAGCTTGGTCTTGCCGGTGCCGGCCGGGCCGGTCAGCATGACGTTGAAGGGTTTGTCGATATTGTGCGATTTATACAGGCTGCGGTTGCGGATCATGTCTTCCAGGTGCAGCACTTCCTGCTTGATGTCGTCCATGCCGATCAAGTCGTCCATGCTGCCTTTCAGCTTGTCCGGCGTGATCACGGTGGCGCTCGGCCCCATGCCAGGGATGCCGAACTTGAGCACGAACAGCAGCAGCGCGACGACGCAGATGTCGAAGGCGTGGCGTTTCAGGAAAGCGCCGACGTCGGCCATGGCGCCGGCATCGTCCTCGTCGAGCAGCACGGCCTTGTGCGAGGCCAGGTAATCGTCGCGCGCAATCGAATACGGGATGGCGTTGCGCAGCAGGATTTCGCGTTCCAGGCTGAGGTGGGAAGTGCTGGGCACTTTGACCACGTGCAGCACGCGTTCGTCCTTGAACTTGAAGATGTAGCGCGGCGCTTCCGACAGCGGTTTCGCCACCAGCAGGTAGTCGAGGCGGGCGCGCTGGCCGGTCAGGGCGGTGATTTCGGCGATGTTTTGCGAGCGCAGCAGCGGCATGCTGTCTTGCGCGACGTCGTTGGCGAACCAGGTTCCCGCAGCGACGGTGGCGGCCAGCAGCAGGCCGAGGGCGATGCGGACATAGATGTTCTTGAGTGCGAGCTGGAGTTTGTAGAGATTAGGCATTTCTGGACTCAACAGGTAGTGGCGTCTGTCTGGTTTTCAAGTTGCGCCGGAGTGGTGGGCGCAATCGGCCGGGCACCAGGCTTCGGTGGCCGTCTGGCGGCGGCGCGGGTGGGGCGCTGCCGGAATGCTGCGGTCGCCGTCACGGATGCCCCGGCTGCCGGCCGCGCTGGCGCGGCATGGTCTTTTACCAAGTTTTCAGTGCCGTATGGCAACGCGTTTTGCGACTATAGCGCTGTTGGGAGGGTTTGTGTTTAATGCGGGCTAAAAAAATTTTGCAGCACAACAGCTTGATAAAGCGCAGCTTGATAAAGCGACAGCGCAGGCTGCCGCCCCGTTCGGACAAGCGCTGCTTATCGGCCTGCCATGCCGCGGCGGTACAGGCGGAAGCGTTCGTAACGGTCGGATGGGCGCCGGCCTTCCCACAGCTTGATCCAGGCCTGGTTACGGTACAACAAGGGCAGGGCATCGTCGGCCTTGCCGTTGCGCGGCGTTTTATCTTGCAACAGCAAGACATTGCAGCGTTCGCCGCCGTCGACGCCGGCGAACGACATATGGCCGTAGTAGGCGAAGGAAGCGCGCTGCGCTGCGCCGACGTTAGTATCGATGCAATTCATCTCTGGCGGCAATTTTTTGACGATATTCATGGCGACCAATTCATAGCTGGTGCTGTAGTTAAAACCCGGCAAGAGCAGCGTCATGCCCAGCACCCAGATCAGGATCAGGCCGCCCGACGACAGCACCACGGCGCGCCACAGCACCGAAGGCTGGCGCGAAATGCGCCAATGGACCAGGGATATCCAGCCGGCGGTGGCGCAGGCGGCGACGAAAAACGCCGCCAGGTTGAGTTCAGGCTTGAACCCAGGCACCAGTTTCAGC
>DASYLQ010000633.1:0-2467 GCA_036009485.1 Janthinobacterium sp. | reverse complement strand
TCGATGCCGAGGCGGCCGGCGGTGTCGATGATCAGCACGTCGTGATAGTGTTTTTTCGCCCAGTCGAGCGCCGCGAGGGCGATGTCGACCGGCTTGTCGGTCGCTTGCGAGGGGAAGAAATCGGCGCCGACCTGGCCGGTGACCGATTCCAGCTGGGCGATCGCGGCCGGGCGGTAGACGTCGGCCGAGACGGTCAAGACCTTTTTCTTTTTTTCTTCGCGCAGGTATTTCGCCAGTTTGCCGACGGTGGTGGTCTTGCCGACGCCCTGCAGGCCGGCCATCAGGATGATGGCGGGCGGCTGCTGGGCGAAGCTGAGCTGGTAGGCCTCGGCGCCAAGGTCGGCGCCCATGATGGCGGCCAGTTCGCGCTGCACCACGCCGACCAGGGCCTGGCCCGGCGTCAGCGAGGAAATGACTTCCTCGCCCATCGATTTTTCCCTGACCTTGGCGATGAACTCGCGCACGGCGGGCAGGGCGACGTCGGCCTCGAGCAGCGCCAGGCGCACTTCGCGCAGCATCTCGGCGGTGTTGGCTTCGGTCAGGCGCGCCTCGCCGCGCATGGTTTTGACGACTTTGGCAAGCCGTTGGGTGAGATTATCTAGCATGATGAACCTGGAATAAAGCGGGGGAGAAGCCGGCACGGGGCCGGACGATGGTCGCCATTTTACCCCATGCGGCCCGGGCCGGCCGCCGTGTTTCGCCACGGTCCGCGTCGGTCCCGCGTGCGGCTTTTCGCGCCGCCGCGCCAAAAAAAGCTGTTTTCAATTTGCAATCGCTTGGTATGATCTGAGCGAAATAATGAAAAAGCAGCAAAACGGCTGCGCCCATCGATATCACTAGGAGGAGAAACGGGATGAAGACGAAATCGATCGGCAAGACCCTGGCCCTGACAACCATGCTGGCAACCATGCTGGCGGCGGCGGGCGCACAGGCGCAGGAGGTGGTGCGGCTGGGAAACCTGAAGTTCGCCCACTACGGCGCGGTCTCCTATATCAAGGAGATCGCGCCGAAATGCGGCATCAAGGTCGAGGAGCATGTCTTCGCCAAGGGCCTGGACGTGATGCAGGCGATCATCGCCGGCGAACTCGACGTCGGCACCACGGCGTCCGAGGCGGCCATCTCCGGCCGCGCCGGCGGGGCGCCGATTTATGTGGTGGCCGGTTTCGCCAAGGGCGGCGCGCGGCTGGTGGCGCGCGCCGATTTGAAGATCAAGACGGTCAAGGATTTGAAGGGCAAGAAGGTCGGCGTCACCCGCGGCGGCATCCAGGAAGTGCTGCTGCTGGCCGAGCTGTCGCAAAACGGCCTGACGTATTCCGACCAGCCGGGCAAGGACGTGCAACTGATCTTCCTCGCCTACGCCGACTTGAATCAGGCGCTGCTGGGCAAGAACCTGGACGCCATCATGCAAAGCGAGCCGCAATCCTCGCAAGCGATCAACAAGGGTTTCGGCGTCGAAGTGATCAAGCCCTACGACACGCCGATCGGCGCGCCTATCCGCACCATGGTGATGACGGAAAAATTCTACAAGGAGCGCCGGCCGGTGGCCGAAAAGTTCATGCGCTGCTTCGTCCAGGCCACCAAGACCTTCATCGACAACCAGGCCGTGGCCGAAAAATACGTGCGCGAAGTGGTGTTCAAGGGGCAGATCAGCAAGGACGATTTCGATGATGCAATCAGCAATTCGCCGTATGTCTACGAAATCACGCCCGAGCATATCCAGGTCACCACCGACGTGATGCTCAAGACCGGCGTCGGCAGGATGGCCAAGCCGCCGGTCGCGAAGGATTGGGTAAAGACCGACTTGCTCGACGAAGCGAAGAAAAGCCTGAACATCAAATAGGCTCCATACCTCTACATAAACCTTGAATACGGAGTCTGCATGGCGAATTTGCAGTGGCGGGACGTCGGCGTCGGCTTGATCGCGCCGGCTATTCTTATCGGGGCCTGGCAGGCGGTGGTCGTGCTGGGCTGGGTCAACCCGCAGGTATTGCCGTCGCCGCTGGCGGTGCTCGAGCGCTGGATCGCCTACCTGCTGCCGGCCACGCCCTACGATCCGGCCGCCGGCGGCTGGCTGGCCTGGAGCGTGTCGGGGGAATTGATCGGCGACGCCACCGGCAGCCTGTACCGCGTGGTGGTCGGCTTCGTCATCGGCGCCGGGCTGGCGCTGCCGCTCGGCCTGGCGATGGGCGCCAGCGCGCGCGTTTATGCGTGGCTGAATCCGCTGGTGCAATTGCTGCGGCCGATTCCGCCGATCGCCTATATCCCGCTGGCCATCCTCTGGTTCGGCCTGGGCAATCCGCCGGCCGTGTTCCTGATCGCCCTGGGCGCCTTTTTCCCGGTGCTGATAAATACCATCGCCGGCGTGCGCCAGGTCGACGGCATCTACCTGCGCGCCGCGCGCAACCTCGGCGCCGGCGGCGCCACGCTGTTCCTGCGCGTGATCCTGCCGGCGGCGGTGCCGTATATC
>DASYLQ010000632.1:0-4133 GCA_036009485.1 Janthinobacterium sp. | reverse complement strand
CGCCGTCGCGTCTTCCAGGACGACGAACACGCGCCGGCCAAAGAAGAACGGCAGGCCCCAATCGAAGGCATTGCTGTTTTTGCCATTGGTGCCGCCGACCGAGGCGACATTGATGCTGCTGTCCAGATTGTCGATGTTTTCGATGCTGAAGTTGATCGTGCCCGACATCGAGTTGTCGTAAGCGGCGTTGACGGCGCTTAAGCTTTCCGGCGCCAGCGGACAGTAGAAATCGGTGCTGCTGGGGCAGCCGCGCTGGGTGCTATCGGTAAAGAAATAACCGTTCGAACCGCTGTCGATGAAGCTGGCGGACAGGGTCTTGCCCTGGTAAGTGGTGTTGAAGTTGCCGCTCGTGGGGCTGACCTTGTACACCGTTTCCGAGGCCATGCTGTTATTGTTTTGTGTGCCGATACCGAAGATGAGGGCGCCGGACAAGGTGGTGGTGCCGCCGGTCGCCACTGCAGGCAAGGTCAGCAGGACGCCATTGTTATCGCTGGCAAAGGCGGCGACTGGATTGCCGACTTGCGAGGCCAGCGGCATGGCGCTGGCGGCGCAGCTGTCGATGTTGCCGCTGCTGGTGCAGGAGTAATACGTGGCGGCGACGGCCCGGGTCACGCAATTGCTGCCGCAATCCTGCTTGAACAAGCCGACGCCGAGGATGCCGTTGGCGCCCAGGTTGGCCACCGTGCCCAGGTTGCTGCCGGTGGCGGAACAACTGCTGGGCGCGTTGCCGTACGGGCTGGCCGTATCGCCGATCACCTGGATCGGTATCCCCGGCGCCGTTTCGCCGCCGAGCTTGACGTCGGCCCGGCGCACCGAACCCCAGGTATAACCGCTGACGAATTGCCCGCATTCCGCCGCCGCGGCGCCGGATGGGGTGGTCACCGCGGGCAGCCCCAGCGAGGCACTCAGCGGCGCGATCAGGCGCAAGCCATATGAGCCGGTGTCGAGCATGACGTGGTCGATGGTCTGGCAGGTGCTGGTGCCGGGCCGGCACACCGTGACGCTGACATAGGGCACGTTGATGGCACCGCCGGCGCCGGCCGGGCCGTTGTCGACGGTGATCGCGGCGACGTTGATGGGGACGGTCACCGTCAGCGCGGCGCTGGCGCTGGTTGTGCCCGCGGCGCCGGTGCAGGCGAGATTATAGGTATAGCTGCCGGCGGCGCTCTGCGGGACCGGCAGCGTGCCCGAAGTGGCCTGGCTGCCGCTCCAGGCGCCGGAAGCGGTGCAGGAGGCGGCGTTGGCCGAGGACCAAGTCAGGACCGAGGACTGGCCGATGCTCACGCTGGCCGGCGCCAGCGCGACGCTGACCGTGACGGCGGACGGCGTGGACGCGCCATTGCTGGCGCTGGTGCTGCCGCTGCCGCCGCCGCAAGCGGCCAGCAGCAGACAGGCGCCGGTCGCCGCCAAGCGTTTCAAGGGAGCGGAAAACGGCGAGGCAAAAAAATGCATGCTCATCTATCCATCTTTCTTTAATCGATATCGGTGGCGCTGACGCCGGCGGGGAATTGACTGGTAATCCAGGCGCGTCCGGTATAGGCGCGCATATGGCCGCCGGAGACGATGACGACATCCTGCTTATCGATGCTGAGCTGTGAATGGCCGGCCTTGGGTTTGCTGGCGGCGGCGTCGGTCAGCGTGCTGAAGTTCGTTCCGAGCAAGGTCTGCAAGTCCGGCATGAAAGGGCCGTCCCAGCTGACGGCAAACACCGTGCCGCTGCTGTTGTTGACAAATTCGCGCACCACGGTGCCGCTGTCGAGCGTGGTTTCAACCGTATGGTAGGCGCCGCTGGCGGCCGCCAGGCTGCGTGCCTTGATGCCGTTTTGCTGGACGCCGAAATTGCTGGGGAGGCTGCCTAGCGCGGCATGACTGCTGGCGCATTGGGTAATCAGTAACAATAAGACGAGTGCGCTGCGCATGGTAACTCCGGGAGTTTTTTCATCGTGTCGCGTTAGTTGTTTTTACAACTCTTTTCACCGCTGAAATTGAGTTTAAAATTTTCCCTTGCTTACAGATGTAAGTAATAGTAACACCAAGCCACAATCGCTATTTTATAAATTGATGAGATGCTGAAAGCAGTCCGACAGGGCCGCTCCGGATGCCGCAACGGGGTAGCCGGGGGACTGCCGAAAACGCCGTGCTCAAGCCGACGGCGGGATCGTCCTCCCATAGCTGAAAATGAGCTGAAAATGATTAAAAAGGAGGCAAGGTGATCGCTTGATGAAGGCCTGTTTTACGGCGCTTTTCAGCGCATCGGAAAGGCGCCCGATTTTTTATACTGATTCCATAATGGGGCCGCTATTTTGCGCTTATGTTAACGGCAAAGCCGGCCGCGTGCGGAATCGCCGCGACGCTCTTGAATAGCGTTACATGCAACACACTGCGTTACAAACCGGGACTTTACTGAACCAGGGAATATGCAAGACTGCCTGAGTAATTCCATTGTTCACGTTTAGTTTTATTCCACGTTTATCGGTCCAGATAAACCAGCCTTTTAATAAATTTCCCGGGAGATCGGCATGGCCATCGACAGCATCGGCAGCAATTCGTCAGTCAATTACACGCAATTGTTCAACACCAGTTCAGTCAATAATCGCAATCAGGGAAGCGATGGCACCGATGGCGCCGCGCCGGGTTCGGTGTCGGGTAGCGGGAAATTTGTCGATGCGATCAACCAGACCCTGGGCCAACTGGGCGTGTCGTCCGGCACCGGCAGCAGCGGCAGCGCCACCGACGGTTCGGGCGCGTCGTCCAGCCAGAGTTCGCAAACGGCCGCCTCGTTCGGCGACCAGTTGTTTGCCGCGCTGCAGAGCCAGATCAGCGCACAAGGCACTTCGGCCGGCACCGCCGCTGGCGGTACAGGAAGCACGGCCGCAACGGGTGCAACGGCCGCAACGGGTACAACGGGCGGCGCGGCGCCGGCCGGCGGCCACCACCACCACGGCGGCGGTGGCGGCAAGGTCGAAGGCGGCTTGCAAAGCCTGATGCAGCAAGTCGGCTCCAGCAGCACGGCCGGTACCACCAGCACGGACAGCACCGATGCCACGGGTGCGGTCGGGTCCACGACGGCGACCGCGTCCACCTCGTCGAGCGCGCTGCAAACCAGCTATGACAATATGGTCAGCGCGAACGGCGGTTCGCCCAGCACCGCGCCGAGCTTGGGCCAATTCCTGCAGACGCTGGCGCAAAACATGCAGGGCGCGCCGACTTCCGGCAACGTCGTCAGCACCAAGGTTTGAGCGTTTGACGAATGCGCACCTCGAAAACCTACTGCGCAGCCCGCTCTCGCGGCTCCGTTGCTCACCGGCTCGGCGCCCCCGTACTGTGTACGGTTCCGCTACTTAACGCGCGAAGTTAATATCACGGGCTTGCTCGCGACGGTTTTTCGAGGTGCCCGAATGTAGTGCCGCGGCCCTGGCGCCGCGGCGCCGGGGGGTGTTTGCCAGGTTCAGGAATTGCGGCCGGGCGTGCCGGTCTTTTTACTTGCAGCATCGCGGCCCGCCGATTCCGCACCGTTACTCAGCGCGGCCGGCACCTCCTTTTCCGCCCGGTTTTCCAGGTCTTCCACATTGGGCTCCGAGCCCGCGGCGCTTTGCGCCTGCTCCTGTCTTCCTGCGGCGCCGCCGTCATGCGTGGCATCGCGGTTCGGGTCCATCGCAGCCGCACCCCTGCGCATGGCGTCCTGCGAGCCCTGCATGGCTTTTTGCGTTTCCTCGGCGCTGATGCGGACGAATTCTTCCGCCAATGCTTTCGCCGTGCGGCTGGTTTCCGGCACATGCCGTTCGGCGCAGCGGGTCAGCTCGGCTTGCGCCTCGGCGGAAATACGCGCCAGGCTATCCTTGTACTCGCGCAGTTTTTCCGCCGTCGGCTGGGTTTGCGCAGTGGTCGCCGACAGCATTTCCGTCGGCTTTTCGGCCGACACGATATCCCGTCCGAACTGGGTGGATTCGGCGATGAAGCTTTGCGTCAGCTGGAGATTCAATTCGCTGATTTTCTGAAAGGACTGGAACAGGGTCTTGGACATATCTTCAAGGAACGAAAATTGCGCGTTCACATGGGCTTCGGTGGCTGGCTTGATGCGCTGATTAAATGTCGACATGGATCTTACCTCGTGAGTGTGAGTGGTGAGTGGT
>DASYLQ010000631.1:0-4503 GCA_036009485.1 Janthinobacterium sp. | reverse complement strand
CACGCAAGGAATAATTCGGTTCTACCGGTTGACGTCCCCATTGGCGGTGGCCGATGGCCCTCGCAGCAATGGCGGCATCGACCACCGACAGGGCTCGTTCACGCTGCTCTTGCCACTGCCCCAACTTGGCGGCGAGCTGGGCGAGTTTTATGTAGTGTTCCAGCGATGGCTGCTCTTCAAATTGTATCCAGGTCAGCTGCAACGCTTCGTCTTCCCGTCCGCAGCGCAAATAAATCCCGGCAAGGAAATCGCGCAGGCGGTTGTCGGTCCGATCTGGAAACGCAACCAGACCGCGCTCCGCCCATTCCAGCGCTTGCTCTACGTTACCGGCTTTATGCCAGAGTTCGGCAATAGCGAGATAATGAAAACAGGACGACAGATCGCGTGATTTTATTTCGACCAATTGTTCAATATTGCCGCTATCTTGCGCCAGGCGTTCCATGATGCGCGTAATCGCCATGCGGCCAGCCTCGTAAGCTCCATTCGCAGTGCGCGGTTCAACCGTGCGCCATTTGGCCAGCGCCAACTCGCGATAGCAACGCAGGCCTGGCTCCCCCAGCACCTCGCGATAGGCAAGCGGATCGAAATTGCATATTCCGAACGGCAAGGTCATCTCCAGCCGGAACAGGCGCCCTGCAAGCGATATAGGATCAGGCATCGACATGCGGCAAGCCTCCATATGCTGTTCGCCAAGACGCGCGATGATGCCACCCATGCCGCCGCCGGAATCGTCGACTTCTTCCATCATGGTTTCGATGCGCTCGATGGCATATTCAAGCAACTCAACCAGCATGCCGCTTGTTGCGGGCTGCAACAACTCCGCCAGGGAATCGGCGACGTCGTCCAAGGTATTCAGCAAATTTCCTACTTCATTCCATGCAACAAAACCGTGCCGCGTTGTACTCCTTCCAGTTGGTCGTTCGATACTTCGGTTTGGCCGGTGCGTTCATCGCGCCAGTTTACCCGAGCCTCGAATCAGGCGCCGCTGGCGGGGATTTGTGCAACAGAGCCGGTAAGAGAGTCAAAGTAACTGGCAAGTATGAGACAGGGGCAAATGGAAAACCTCATTTAAGTACCCATTCATAAATAATTGTGTTTTTTGTCTTCCATAGCGGGCGCGCTGCGGCGTTGCCCGTCGCTAGCAGTGCTCGCACTGCGTCGCCCCGGCCGCCTTGCATCGCATCCCGCTATGTTCGCCAAAATTTCACACTTATTTCCGATTGGGTACTTAGTTACAATTGGCCAGCGACTGCGCGATCTTGTCCAGTTTCGCCGCTCTTTCCTCGTCGTTCATATAGGCGCGCTCGCCGCTGTCGGTGATGGTGCCGATGCGGGTGCCCGACTGCAGCATGGCCTGGTCCTTGCGCATGTTTTCGCAATTGCTGGCAATATCGCTTTTGCGCTTGGCCTCGGCCGCCGCCTTTTGATCCTTTGCCGCTTCATCGGCCTTGCGCTTGCGGTAGGCCGCTTCCTGCTCGGCGACGCTGGGCGGCTGTTTATCCGCGGCCCCGCCCGGCGCCGGCGCGGAATCGGTGCCGCCATCCGCCGCCTGGGCCTGCAGTTTATCCAGGCCGGGCGCCTTCAGGATATTTTTCAGCGGCACCGAAGGCGGCGGCGGCCGGTCCGAAAACACTTTCAAGCCTTTGTCGTCGGTCCACACGTATTGCGCATGCGCCAAGGCCGCCGCGCCCATCAGCGCACCCGCCAGCAATAGCCGGCCCATCCAGTTCGATTGCTTCTTGTTCCTGCGCTTCATCGGTCTCTTCCTCGGTTGGCCATGCGGGCAGATTTCGCCATGTTTCATCATGGAAGTCAATCACGCAGCTTTTTTTTATTGACTTTTCCTGAATGCAAGGACGCAAGGAAAGAACTTCTGTATAATGCGTTTTTGCGCCAATAGGAAATGCTATGCGTCTACTTCAAAAAGCACTCACATTCGATGACGTGCTGCTCGTCCCAGCTTATTCGAATGTTTTGCCTGCCAATACGTCCCTCAAAACCCGCCTGACCCGCAATATCACGCTGAATATTCCTTTGCTGTCCGCCGCGATGGATACCGTCACCGAAGCCCGTCTGGCGATCGCGATGGCGCAGGAAGGCGGCATCGGCATCATCCACAAGAACCTGAGTCCGGAAAAGCAGGCGCGCGAAGTGGCGCGCGTGAAGCGTTTCGAAGCGGGCGTGCTGCGCGACCCGATCACGATCCCGCCCGAGATGAAGATCCGCGACGTGATCGCGCTGACCGTGCAATACGGCATCAGCGGTTTCCCCGTGGTGCAGGGCAAGGAAGTGGTCGGCATCATCACCAATCGCGACCTGCGTTTTGAAGAAGAGCTGGATGCCGAAGCGCGCGCCAAGATGACGCCGCGCGACAAGCTGGTGTACGTCAAGGAAGGCGCCGACCTGGCCGAGGCGAAACGCCTGATGAACAAGCACCGCCTCGAGCGCGTGCTGGTGGTCAACGATGCGTTCGAGTTGCGCGGCCTGATCACCGTCAAGGATATCCAGAAATCGACCGAACATCCGCTGGCGTCCAAGGATTCCCAGGGCAAGCTGCTGGTCGGCGCCGCCGTCGGCGTCAGCGCCAAGGATGAGGAACGGGTCGCATTGCTGGTGGACGCCGGCGTCGACGTATTGGTGGTCGACACCGCCCACGGCCATTCGCAAGGCATCCTCGACCGCGTGAAATGGATCAAGACCAAGTATCCGCACGTCGACGTCATCGGCGGCAATATCGCCACCGCGGCGGCCGCCAAGGCGCTGGTCGAATACGGCGCCGATGCGGTCAAGGTCGGCATCGGTCCCGGCTCGATCTGCACCACGCGCATCGTCGCCGGCGTCGGCGTGCCGCAGATCACCGCCATCTCGAACGTCGCCGAAGCGCTGGAAGGCACCGGCATTCCCTGCATTGCCGACGGCGGCATCCGCTTCTCGGGCGATATCTCGAAAGCGCTGGCGGCGGGCGCTTCGACGGTCATGATGGGCAGCATGTTCGCCGGCACCGAAGAAGCCCCTGGCGAAGTGATCCTGTACCAGGGCCGCAGCTATAAATCCTACCGCGGCATGGGTAGCGTCGGCGCGATGACGGATGGCTCGGCCGACCGTTATTTCCAGGAAACGAGCATGAAGGCCGACAAGTTCGTGCCCGAGGGCATCGAAGGCCGCGTCGCCTACAAGGGCAGCGTGCTGGCGATCATTTACCAGATGGTCGGCGGCGTGCGCCAGTCCATGGGTTATTGCGGCTGCGCCACCATCGACGAGCTGCGCCAGAAGGCGGAATTCGTCGAGATCACCTCGGCCGGCATGCGCGAATCGCATGTCCACGATGTCCAGATCACCAAGGAAGCACCGAACTACCGTTCCGAGTAAGCCGGAGTGGGTTCCACAGGCCGGCGCCGCAGCAGTCTTGCGGCGCCGGCCTTGTTTCACCTTCAGTCATACGCATTCACTCTACAAGAGCATCCCATGCACTCTAAAATCCTCATCCTCGATTTCGGTTCCCAGGTCACCCAGCTGATCGCCCGCCGCGTGCGCGACTCCGGCGTGTTTTCCGAAGTCTTTCCCTACGACGTCAGCGACGAATTCGTGCGCAATTACGGCGCCGCCGGCGTGATCCTGTCGGGCAGCCACAGCTCGACCCTGGAAGGCGATGCGCCGCGCGCGCCGCAAGCCGTGTTCGAACTGGGCGTGCCGGTGCTGGGCATTTGCTACGGCATGCAAACCATGGCGGCCCAGCTCGGCGGCAAGGTGGAAAACGGCCTGGTGCGCGAATTCGGTTACGCCGAAGTGCGCGCGCGCAGCCACACCAGGCTGCTGGACGGCATCAACGACTTCGTCACCGGCGAAGGCCACGGGATGCTGAAAGTCTGGATGAGCCACGGCGACAAGGTGCTCGACATGCCGCCCGGTTTTAAACTGATGGGCAATTCGGAAAGCTGCCCGATCGCCGCCATGGCCGATGAAGAGCGGCGCTTTTATGCGGTGCAATTCCATCCGGAAGTGACGCACACGCTGCAGGGCAAGGCCATCCTGGGCCGCTTCGTGCATGAAATCTGCGGCTGCAAATCGGACTGGAACATGCCCGACTATATCTCGGAAGCGGTGGACAAGATCCGCGCCCAGGTCGGCAAGGATGACGTCATCCTGGGCTTGTCCGGCGGCGTCGATTCCAGCGTCGCGGCGGCGCTGATCCACCGCGCCATCGGCGACCAGCTGACCTGCGTTTTCGTCGACCACGGCTTGCTGCGCCTGAACGAAGGCCGGATGGTGATGGACATGTTCGCCAAGAACCTCGGCGTCAAAGTGCTGCGCATCGACGCCGAAGACCAGTTCATGGGCCACTTGTCGGGCGTGGCGGATCCTGAAGCCAAGCGCAAGATCATCGGCCGCGAATTCGTCGAAGTATTCCAGGCCGAGGCGGGCAAGCTGAGCAACGCCAAATGGCTAGCCCAGGGCACCATCTACCCGGACGTGATCGAAAGCGCGGGCAAGGGCAAGAAGGGC
>DASYLQ010000630.1:0-3637 GCA_036009485.1 Janthinobacterium sp. | reverse complement strand
GATTACGCTGCAGGCGCCAAATCCATTCGTGAATGTGCCGGCCATGTCATCGCCGGCGCACCGCTTCCAGGTGGTGACGACGCCGGTGACTTATTATTGCAACGGCCGCACAAGGGGAGGGGATGGAACCCTGGTGCGCATCTCCAATTACGGCATTGTGCCGGTGCAGGCCGACCCGCCTGAGGTCAATAATCAGTTGAAGGCTATCCTGGCCAAAAATGTCCTGGACTGCAGCTTCGATTACACCAGTTTGCCGAATACGCATAGCGCTCTGATCGGCATGACTATCATTCTGCAGCGTCCGGATTCGACGGCGGAGGGCAGCGTCACGCTGCATCATCAAATTCACGTGGACAACACACCATGAGCTTGCATCCATGAGCTTGCATTCAACCATGCCGGCGCGCATGCTTTCCCATTCCCGCGGCGTCAGCCTGGTGACGGCGATTTTCTTGCTGGTCGTGCTCGCCGGCCTCGGCGTGGCAATGCTGACCGTCACGACGGCGCAGCAACAGGGTTCCGCTATCGATGTACAAGGCACGCGCGCTTATCAGGCTGCGCGCGCCGGCATGGAGTGGGCCTTGTATCAGCAACAAACCAAGCCATGTCCCGTCAATATGCCGCCGTTCACGTTTGCCCTGCCCGCGGGCACGACATTGAGTGGCTTTGCCGTGACAGTCACTTGCCAGCAGACGCCGTCGCCGGCGAATGCATCGATTGTCCCGCTGGTCCGTTACCACATCATTTCCGTAGCTTGCAATCAGCCAGGTGGCAATGGCGCCTGTCCGAATGCCAATCCAGCCGGCTCCGACTATGTGCAGCGGCAAGTCCAGGTGGAGTACTGATCTTTCGATGAAAAGCCGACAGTCGCGCCGGGCTCGCGCAAAAACCGACGGTTTTTGCTGCGTCAGTGAAATTTGCTTTAGGAAAAACTGTAAACTTGAATATAATCAACCATCTACCGCGTGAACTTCGCGCAACGCTCATCATTTAGGCTGTCGGCATGAGGTTCTTTTCAAAACCAATAAAAAATGAGGGCTGGCTGACCATCGCTTTTCTCGGCGACGGCATCTGCGCCGGGCGCGTCAAGCGCATGCCCGCGGCCAAGCCGGTGGTCGAACTGTCGGCCTTTTATCCGTCCGAATCGGCCAGGTCGCCCGAACTGCTGGCCAAACTGGGCAAGGAATTGCAGGCCGAGCGCTACCGCTGCGCCACCGTGCTCGGCGGCGGCGAATACCAGATGTTGTCGGTCGACGCGCCCAACGTGCCGGCCGATGAATTGAAGACCGCCGTGCGCTGGCGCTTGAAAGACATGCTCGATTTCCATATCGACGACGCCACCATCGATGTGCTCGACATTCCCGTGGATAAAAACGCCCCGGTGCGCAACCACCAGATGTTTGTCGTCGCCGCGCGCAACAGCGTCATCGAACAACGCCAGCATCTGTTCGGCGGGGCGGCGCTCGGCTTGAACGTCATCGACATTCCCGAAATGGCGCAGCGGAATATCTCGAGCCTGATCGAGACCGAGGGCCGCGGCCTGGCCATGCTGTCGTTTAACGGCGATGGCGGCTTGCTGACCGTCACTTTCAATGGCGAGCTCTACCTGTCGCGCCGCATCGACGTCACGCTGGCCCAATTGCTGGAAGCGGATTCGGACAAGCAGCAGATTTGCCACGACAAGATCACGCTGGAGCTGCAGCGCTCGCTGGATCATTTCGACCGCCAGTTCCACTTCATCAATGTGGCGAAACTGGTGCTGGCGCCGACCGGCGCCCATGGCTTGCATGAATACCTGGCCAGCAATCTGTACATGCCGGTCGAGGCGATGGACCTGGCCGACGTGCTGGACATCGGCGCCGTGCCCGAGCTGCGGGACGCTGCGCAGCAACAGCGCTTTTTCCTGACGCTGGGCGCGGCGCTACGGCATGAGGAGCTTGTGCTGTGAGCCAGCAAATCAACCTCTTCAACCCGGTCTTCCTGAAGCAGAAGAAAGTCTTCACCGTCGTGCCGATGGCCGAAGCGCTGGGCGTCATCCTGCTTGGCGCGCTGGCGCTGGCTTATTACGGCAACCGGCATGTCGCCGCGCTGGAAAAGCAGGCGGCGGCGCTCAAGGCGCAACTGACGGTGAGGCAGGCGCGCCTGGCCTCGGTCGATGCAAGCTATGCGCCCAGGCAAAAAAATCCGGCCCTCGAAGCCGAGCTGGCGCTGAGCGAGACCAAGCTGAAAGCCTTGCGCGACGTGATGTCGGTATTGCAGGGCGGGGAACTGGGCAACCGCCAGGGTTATGCCGACTATTTCCGCGCCCTGGCGCGGCAAAGTGTCGGCGGCCTGTGGCTGACCGGCGTGTCGATCGGCGGCGCCGGCCTGGACATCGGCGTGCAGGGCAGGGCGATGCAGGCTCCGCTGATCCCGACCTACATCGCCCGCCTGACCGGCGAGCCTATTATGCGCGGCAAGACTTTCAGCAGCCTGGAAATCGGCCGTCCCGCGCCGCTTGCAGCGCCAGGCGCCATCCCCGCGCCGGCGGCGCCCTATGTCGAATTCAATCTGCAATCGAGCCTGGCTGCGGATGGCGACCAGGGGGCGGCCAAATGAAACGGCAATGGGACAAATTCGCGCTGAAGATCGATGCGCTGAGCTTGCGCGAGCGCGGCATGGTCTTCGCGGCGGTCGCCTGCGCCATGATCTACCTGGTGTATTACAGCTTGCTCGATCCCCTGTACGCGAAACAAAAAAAACTGTTGTCGCAAATGAGCGAGCAGCAAAACCAGATGATCGATATCGATGCCGCGATCATGCAAAAATTGCAGGCGTATGCCATCGACCCCGACGCCGACATCCGCAACAGGCTGCTGCGCAGCCACAACGAGATCCAGGACGGCAGCGATGCATTGCGCAACGCGCAACAAGGCCTGGTGGCGCCGGAGGAAATGATTACGGTCGTCGAGGATATCTTGCGCGGCAACGGCAAGTTGCGTTTGCTGTCGCTGAAAACCCTGCCGGTCAGCGGACTCAGCGAAAGCGTGAACAAGCTGATCGCCGGTAAACCTGCACCAGCCCCGGCCTCAAATCCTGCGCTCTCGTCCGTGCCGCCGAATGTGGCGGCGCTGCCTGTCCAGGCCAAGCCCGCGCAGCCGGCCGCGCCCGCCGTAAAGCCAAATGAATTGCTGTACCGGCATGGCGTGGAAGTGGTGCTGCAAGGTAGTTATGTGGATATGGTCAATTACATGGCGGCGCTGGAGAAATTGCCGACGCAACTGTTTTGGGGCAAGGTCAGGCTGGACGCGGCGGACTATCCGAACGCCAGGCTGACCCTGACGCTGTACACCCTGAGCCTGGACCAGAAATGGATGAAGCTGTGAGCGCCCGTCTTTCATGCTGCGCCATGCTGCTGGCGGCCGTGCTGGCCTGGCCCGCGGCGCAGGCGGCCCAGGCGGAGCCGCAGGCCCTGGCCGACCCGACCCGTCCGCCGCCGGAAGCGTTGCTGGCGACCGGCGTCGCGGCGCCCGCGCCGGCGGCGCCGCAACTGCCGGTGCTGCAATCGGTATTGACGTCGAATCGCCCCGGCGGGCGCAGGGTGGCGGTGATCGATGGCCAGACCGTGCGCCTGGGCGGCAAGGTCAATGGCGCCGTG
>DASYLQ010000629.1:0-3630 GCA_036009485.1 Janthinobacterium sp. | reverse complement strand
GCGTCGCAAAATAAAATCTGTACGCGTGAAGAGGCGATTCAGGCTGAAACAGAAGCATCCTCGTTGAAAGATTGGGATGCCGTTTATCGTTCTTTCAAACGATTTTCCCATTGCGATGACGCGGCAATTGGAGAGGGATATAGTGATGTTGTGGGACGCCTTCTTACGACGGACTGGGCGCATTTCCATGCGGTCGAACGGAGCTTCAGTTTCTTTCTACCAATGCATGCCGTTCCCTACACGGCAAGATACTTGTTGAGTGTAGGTTTAAAGAGCTTTCATCTGGGAGAAGGCTAAAGATATTTTCCGTTCGTTTGATGAAGGGAAAAAAACGACAACACGGCTGCGTTTGTCAGATGTCTTGAAAAACTCGTAGAGGCTTTGGATCGCGCTAAAGAAGAACTTGATGAGCATGACCAATCAACAATTAAGCGGTCACTTGAGAACTTGGAAGAAATAGTTAAGTGTCAATTATCAAGGCCAGATCGCTCCCAGCAAGGCGGCCAGTTGGTAGCCGCCCTTGATCAGCTGGGCCCTGGCCAGCGCCGAGGTCGGCACCGGATAATTGTCCGGCACCGTCACCGCCCACACCTTGTACGTCTCGCCCTTGCTGCCGGTCTTTTCGCTCATCGCCCCCACGCTCAGCCCCTGATACGCCAACTTTGAAGCCTTCAGTGTGTCGTCGGCCCACTGATACGGCCAGCTGACTGGATCGCCGCTATTTGCCGCGACCTCGGGCTTGCCGGCGATGACGCTCTGCGCGAATTGTTCCGGGGTGCGCACGGAGCTGCGGCGCATCGCATAATCGACCACCGTGCTATCCCAATAACTGTGCAGCGGACGGGTCGGCAATTTCGGCGCGCCGCCGGGCTTGCCGGCATCGCCCTCTTGCGGCGGCGCCGGCGGGATCAGCTTGGCGCTGGATGCGCTCAGGCTGCCATCGTCGAGCATGAGGTCGTTGCCGCCCTGGGTATTGAAAATATTGATGCCATCGATGGCGGCCCTGGTCCGAGGCACGACAAAAGCGCCATCCTTGCCGATAAAACTGCCGCCCACGTGCAGCGGCTGGGTGATGTCGCCGGCCAGATGGGCCACCAGCAGCAGCGCCTGGCGTTTGCTGAAGTGGTGGGGATTGTTGCTGTCGTCGCCCTTGCCCTGCAAGACCGCGATCGCCGCCTTCAGCGTTTGCACGATGTCGTCGGGCGCGCTGCCGGCGGCGCCATCGGCGTAATGCGCGTTCTGAAAGGGGATGTCGGTGTAGTGATAACTACTGTGCTGCGGATTCGCCGCGACGTAATCCAGCATTTCCTGCGTTTGCGGGCCGCAATAGTTGCCTTTCACGCAGTCGGCCCAGGTCGAGATTTTTTCCAGGCTTTCGCCCGGCAACAGCAGGGCCGCGACTTGCTGTTGCGCATGCGTGCCCTTGATCAGTTGGTCGGCGATGGCGCCCACGCTGCGGTGGCCGTCGGCGCCCCAGGCCATGGCATCGAGGGAAACGAAGGCGCTGCCCAGCGCCAGGACATAGAGTAATTTTTTCATGGAGATTTTTCTGTCGCTAAATTAATTGAGGCGTTGCATGCGGCCGGCGGCCTGGGCGCTGCCGGCCGGTTTGCCGGCCCGGTCCCTTTGCGCCAGGTAGGCGCGCAGCGCTTCCAGGTCAGAGATGCCGGTATCGACCCGCTCGCCGCCGTCGGCAAAGACGCGGAAGCGGTCGCCGCCCTCGGCCAGGAAGTTATTCATGGCGACGCGGTAGGATACGGCATCGCCGAGCGGCGCGCCATCCACCGTCACGCTGCCGGGCACCACGCGATGGCCGGCCGGCTGCTTGCGGTCCCAGCGGTAGGCCAGGCTGGAAGAAATCTGCAGCAGGTTGCCATTGTCGGCGTCATCCGTATGCCACTGCTGTTCCAGCAGGGCGCGGATTTGCGCGCCGCTCAAGCTCATGACGACCAGCGTGTTATTGAAGGGCAAGACCGCCTGGGTCTGGCCATAATCGGTTTGCTGTTGCGCCCCGCTTTCCAGGTCCTTGCGCATGCCGCCATTGTTCATGAAGGCGATGCGCACCTTGAAGGAACGGGTCGCTTGCACGACCGAATCGGCGACCAGGTCGCCCAGCGGCGATTCGCCGGCCCGCGATTTTTCCCGGACAAGCAGGGGCACGGCGAGCCGGGCCACGGGACGCGACAGCGCAGCCTGGCTGCGCTCGCGTATCGCCGCCAGGTAGGCGGCGGCGCGCGGATCGGCCGGGTAAGCGTCCGGCGTCATGACGACGTTGGCGGCGCTGACCGAGCTCAGCGTGTTGGCCGAGGCATCGATATGCAGCTTGATGCGGGTCAGCACATGACCGGCCGTCTCGGCCTGCGTCACCAGGCGGCCATCGACGCGGCAAGTGTAGGCGTGGTGCGAATGGCCGCTGACCACCAGCTCGATGGCGGGATCGAGGCGCTTGACGACATCGACGATATCGCCTTGCAGATGGGCGCAGTCGGGCTGGTCAAAATAATCGGCGGTACTGCCGCCCTGGTGGATCAGCACGACGAAGATGCCGACGCCCTGGGCGCGCAACTCCGGCAGCGCGCGGTTGACGGCATCGGCTTCGTCGATGAAATCGAGGCCGGCGATACCCGAGGCCAGCGCCACCGCGGCGGTATTTTTCAGCACGGTGCCGATGAAGGCGATCTTGACGCCATGCACCTCTTCGATCCGGTAAGCCGGCATGAAGGGTTTGCCGGTGGCATGGTCGAGCACGTTCGCCGCCAGGTAACTGAATTTGGCGCCCTCATACATGGGCGCGAATTGGCAGGCTTGCTGCGGCCGCGGCGATGCGCAACCGCCGTTTTGCTGGCGCAGCAGTTCGACGCGGCCGTGATCGAATTCATGGTTGCCGACCGAGGTGGCGCGCAAGCCCAGCAGATTCATCGCGGCGATGCTCGGTTCGTCGGCCCACATCGAGGACATGGCCGGACTGGCGCCGACCAGGTCGCCCGCGCCCACCAGCAGCAATTGCGGATCTTCGCGCCGCCATGCTTGCAGGGCCGCGGCCAGCACGTCGATGCCGCCGGCCTGTATCGTGTGTTCCTGCTGGTCGGCGATGCTGGTGTATTTAAAACGCGAGCGTTCCAGGTTGCCGTGGAAATCGTTGATGGCGACCAGGTTGACCTCCACGCTGGCCGCAGCGGGGGCGGGAGCGCGGCTGGCGCAGGCGCCCAGCGAAAAGACGGCGGCCAGCGCTGCAAGACGCAGCGAGCCATGGTAAAAACGCGGTTTCATCGAACTCGGACTCCAATCGGGGTTAGCGGCAAAGCAAATGGAAACAGGCCCGAAGGCCTGCTGATCGTGCATGTAGAGAAACCGGTTGCCGCGACAGATTTCATCGCGGCAAGCGGCAAGCGCATCAGAAGTCCATGCGCAGGGTGGTCGAGACCATGCGCGGCGCACCCAGGTAGTAAAACACCGAACCCGCCTTGATCGTGCCGTTCGAGGTGACCAGGGCCGTGGTGTTGGTGGCTTGCGAACTAGGATTGCGGTACTGGCGGTCAAACAGGTTCGACACGTTGAAGGTCAGCTTGGGGTTCTTGAAGGCGCCAAAGCCCGGGAACTGGTAACCGGCATCCAGGTTGACCACGGTGT
>DASYLQ010000628.1:0-5616 GCA_036009485.1 Janthinobacterium sp. | reverse complement strand
GACCAAGTTCGTCTTCGTCACCGGCGGCGTGGTGTCCTCGCTGGGCAAGGGCATCGCTTCTGCGTCCCTCGCCGCGATCCTCGAATCGCGGGGCCTCAAAGTCACCCTCATCAAGCTCGACCCGTATCTCAACGTCGATCCGGGCACGATGTCGCCGTTCCAGCACGGTGAGGTTTTCGTCACCGACGACGGTGCCGAGACCGACCTCGATCTCGGCCACTACGAGCGCTTCATTTCCACGCGCATGAAAAAGGTGAACAACTTCACCACCGGCCAGATCTACGAATCGGTGATCCGCAAGGAACGCCGCGGCGAATACCTGGGCAAGACGGTGCAAGTGATCCCGCACATCACCAATGAAATCCAGGATTACATCTACCGCGGCGCCGAAGGCTACGACGTGGCGCTGGTGGAAATCGGCGGCACCGTCGGCGATATCGAATCGCTGCCCTTCCTCGAAGCGGCGCGCCAGCTGAGCCTGCGCGCCGGCCGCAAGTCTTCGGCCTTCGTCCACCTGACGCTGGTGCCTTACCTGCAATCGGCGGGCGAGTTGAAAACCAAGCCGACCCAGCACAGCGTGCAAAAGCTGCGCGAGATCGGCATTTCGCCGAATGCGCTGCTGTGCCGCGCCGACCGCCGCATTCCGAACGACGAGCGCGCCAAGATCTCGCTGTTCTCGAACGTCGAGGAAGCCGCCGTGATTTCCGTGTGGGACGCCGACACCATCTATAAAGTGCCGCAGATGCTGCATGACCAAGGCCTGGACGCCATCGTCTGCGAAGCGCTGGGGCTGGATCCGGCGCCGGCCGACCTGTCGATGTGGAGCAAGCTGATCTACGCGCTCGAGCATCCCAAGGCGGAAGTCACGATCGGCATGGTCGGCAAGTATGTCGAGCTGACCGAGTCGTACAAATCGCTGACCGAAGCGCTGCGCCACGCCGGCATCCATACCGAAAGCCGCGTCAATATCGAATACCTGGACTCGGAAGAGATCGAAAGCACCGGTTGCGCCGACCTGGCCAAATACGATGCGATCCTGGTGCCGGGCGGCTTCGGCAAGCGCGGCGTCGAAGGCAAGATCGCCGCCGCCCGTTATGCCCGCGAAAACAAGATCCCCTACCTCGGCATCTGCCTCGGCATGCAGGTGGCGCTGATCGAATACGCGCGCAACAAGGCCGGCCTGGCGAACGCCAATTCGACCGAGTTCGACAAGGATACCGACCAGCCGGTCGTGGCCCTGATCAACGAGTGGCAAAACCACGACGGCAAGGTCGAACTGCGCGACGAGAATTCCGACATGGGCGGCACCATGCGCCTGGGCGCGCAAGCCTGCGCCGTCAAGCCCGATACTCTGGCTTCGGAAATCTACGGCGGCGTGGTGACCGAGCGTCATCGCCACCGTTACGAAGCGAATAACCATTACCTGTCCCGCGTCGAAGCGGCCGGGCTGGTGGTGGCGGCGCGCACGCCGACCGAAGACCTGTGCGAAATCATGGAATTGCCGCGCACCGGAGAGAATGCCCATCCCTGGTATATGGGCGTGCAGTACCATCCCGAATTCAAATCGACCCCGCGCACCGGCCACCCGCTGTTCTCGTCCTTTATCAAGGCCGCGCTGGCGCACCAGGCCGCCGGCAAGAACCCGGCGCGCCTGCATGCGGTCGGCGCCAGCGCTTTGCAAGGAGATGCAGCATGAAATTATGCGGATTCGACGTCGGCCTCGATCAGCCGTTTTTCCTCATCGCCGGCACCTGCGTGATCGAGTCGCGCCAGATGGCTTTCGACACCGCCGGCGCGCTGAAGGAAATGACGGCGGCGCTGGGCATTCCTTTCATTTATAAATCGTCCTTCGACAAGGCCAACCGTTCCTCGGGCACGTCCTACCGCGGCCCGGGCATGGACAAGGGCCTGGAAATCCTGGGCGACCTGAAGCGCGAACTGGGCGTGCCGGTGCTCACCGACGTCCACACGATCGAGGAAATCGACGCCGTGGCGTCTGTCGTCGACGTGCTGCAGACACCGGCCTTCCTGTGCCGCCAGACCGATTTCATTAGCGCTTGCGCCCAGTCCGGCAAGCCGGTGAACATCAAGAAGGGTCAGTTCCTGGCGCCGGGCGACATGAAGAACGTCATCGACAAGGCGCGCGCCGCCGCCAAGGCCAAGGGCTTGTCGGAAGATAACTTCATGGCATGCGAGCGCGGCGTGTCTTTTGGTTACAATAACCTGGTGTCCGACATGCGTTCGCTGGCCATCATGCGCGAATCGAATTGCCCGATCGTATTTGACGCCACCCACTCGGTGCAATTGCCGGGCGGCCAGGGCACCTCGTCCGGCGGCCAGCGCGAATTCGTGCCGGTGCTGGCGCGCGCCGCCGTCGCCGTCGGCGTTGCCGGCCTGTTCATGGAAACCCATCCGGTGCCGGCCGAAGCCTTGTCGGACGGCCCCAACGCAGTGCCGCTGGGCCGCATGAAAGAGTTGTTGTCGACCTTGATCGAGCTGGACCGCATCACCAAAAAAGCCGGATTTTTAGAGTCCAGCTTTAATTGATGTCCTAAGTTTGACCATCCCGGCCTGGAAGCGCCCGGTCCGAGCTTCGCCTCGGCCGCGCGGTTCCGCGCCGGGACCGCTTTGCCTGCCCTCGCTGCAAATTGCGCCCTAGAATGCAATGAGCAGACTCGTTTCGCTAAACTTTTGGAGAAAAACATGAGTGCTATCGTTGATATTATCGGCCGTGAAATCATTGATTCGCGCGGCAATCCGACCGTGGAATGCGACGTCTTGCTCGAGTCCGGCGTGATGGGCCGCGCCGCGGTGCCGTCCGGCGCCTCGACCGGTTCGCGCGAAGCGATCGAATTGCGCGACGGCGACATGAAGCGTTACTTCGGCAAGGGCGTGCTGCAGGCTTGCGAAAACATCAATACCGAAATTTCCGAAGCCATCATGGGTCTGGATGCCAACGAGCAAGCCTTCCTCGACCGCACCTTGATCGACCTCGACGGTACTGAAAACAAGGGCCGCCTGGGCGCCAATGCGATGCTGGCCGTGTCGATGGCCGTCGCCAAGGCCGCCGCCGAAGAAGCCGGCTTGCCGCTGTACCGTTATTTCGGCGGTTCCGGCGCGATGCAGATGCCGGTGCCGATGATGAACGTGATCAACGGCGGCGCGCATGCCGACAATAACCTGGATATCCAGGAATTCATGATCATCCCGGTCGGCGCACCCAGCTTCAAGGAAGCCGTGCGTTACGGCGCCGAAGTGTTCCACACGCTGAAAAAGATCCTGCACAAGAAGGGTTTGACCACGGCGGTCGGCGACGAAGGCGGTTTTGCGCCTTCCGTGGCGAATCATGAAGAAGCGATCAAGCTGATCATCCAGGCGATCGAAGAAGCCGGCTACGAGCCGGGCACGCAGATCGCGCTGGGCCTCGATTGCGCCGCCAGCGAATTCTACAAGGATGGCAAATACGAGCTGGAAGGCGAGGGCTTGAGTCTGACGTCGACCGAGTTCACCAATCTGCTGGCGACCTGGTGCGACAAGTATCCGATCATCTCGATCGAAGATGCGATGGCCGAAGGCGACTGGGACGGCTGGGCGATTTTGACCAAGGAACTGGGCAAGAAGGTGCAATTGGTCGGCGATGACTTGTACGTCACCAACACCAAGATCCTGAAGGAAGGCATACAGAAGGGCATCGCGAATTCGATCCTGATCAAGATCAACCAGATCGGCACCCTGACCGAAACCTTCGCCGCCATTGAAATGGCCAAGCGCGCCGGCTACACCGCCGTCATTTCCCACCGTTCCGGCGAGACCGAGGATTCGACCATCGCCGACATCGCCGTCGGCATGAATGCGCTGCAAATCAAGACCGGTTCCATGTCGCGTTCCGACCGCATGGCAAAATACAACCAGTTGCTGCGCATTGAAGAAGACCTGGGCGACATCGCCAGCTATCCTGGCCGCGACGCATTTTATAACCTGAAGTAATCGCCAGGCGGGCGGCCGCTTGCGCGCCGTCCGCCCGCCATCCCCATGCGCCTGATCACGCTCGTCCTCACAGCCCTGCTGTTGCTCATACAAATCCCGCTGTGGCTGGGCAAGGGCGGCTGGTTGCGCGTGGCCGACCTGGAAGCCCAGGTCAGCGTGGCGCAAAAAAAGAACCAGGAATTAAAAGCCCGCAACGCCAAACTCGATTCCGAAGTGCGCGACCTGAAGGACGGCACCGGCGCGGTCGAGGAGCGCGCCCGTTTTGAACTGGGCATGGTCAAGCAAAACGAAATCTTCGTGCAAATCGTCGGCAAGGGGCAGGCTGTCCCGGATGCGCAATCGGCCACGCCGTCGCATGCTTCGGCTTCGGCGAGCGCCGCTCAAAGCGCCGCCGCACACTGAGCAGTCGTTCCGGCTTTCTTCCCCCTTCTGCATACCCTGCAGGCATCTCCTGAGAATAAAAAAAGCCGGCACTCGCGGCCGGCCTCGTGCTGAACTGGTTCAAGCTCAGGCAGGAATTTGCATCAATTCGTATTTTGCGGCCGCTTCATTGCGCACGGTGTGCGAGGACAGCAACCAGGTGCGGACCACGATGATGACGGCGGCCAGGACGATGGGGAGGCATTCGACGATAGACATGTGTTTTTTCCTTTAACTAAATAGATGGTCAGGCGCGGGCGGCGATGAAACGCAGCTCGGTGGCCAGGTTCGGCATCAGCGATTGATATTGATCAGCCATGGAGTGCAGTGCAGCAACGCCAGCCTGGCTGTCCGGCGCTGCGGCAGGGGCTTGCGGCTGGACGGCGAACAGGGCGGCGGCGAAGGCGCGCGCTGCCACGGCAACATTGTTCACATAGGCACGGACTGGGCTTTCAGGGGAAGGAAAGGTGGTAGCCAGCGAAGACATGATGCACTCCATAAAGATGTATTGTTGCATAGCACAATAAAGGAAGCGACGTTATGCGTCCAATTTCTATTTCCGATCTCAGATATGTGTTTTGTGAATGCTTGCGGATGCGTTCGCCTTGCGGCGATCAATGGACGGGACGGGGATTCCCGTTTTTGCCCGCAAAGGCGAGGCAAAAATGAGCATGCCGCCGCGCACGATGGGCGTGCGCGGCGGCATCAGTGAAGCGGCAGGAAATCAGGAATCGATCGCCGCGCGGCCCAGGGCGGAATCGTCGCTGAAGAAACCGTCGATGCCGGTTTCGATGTAACGCTTGATTTCGGCGATGGAGCCGGCTTCGTTGCGGGCGTTGATGCCCGCGTCGTTGCGGAAGTCCGCGGCCAGGAACACGTTTTCCGGTCGGAAGGTCCAGATATGCACCAGCAAGCCGGCCTTGTGGGCGTCGGCCACCAGCGAGTTGGGCGCGGCCAGGCGCTCATCCTTGCCCAGCGGGATCACGCCGCGGGTCGGCGGCGCCACCACGTCGGCGTAGGTGGCGATCTCGCGCAAGCCGGCCGGCGCGACCATTTCGCCGAAAGTCAGGCTGCCGTGGGCGGCGGCGACGTCGGCCGGGTGGATCGCGTCATAGGCGCCGCCATTGATCACCAGTTGCATCAGGCGCATATTGGCCGGGCGTCCGAGCTTGCTGCGCAGATATTTCAGGTTGGCGATTTCAAAGGACT